>CAJOQO010000327.1 GCA_905236545.1 uncultured Lachnospiraceae bacterium | reverse complement strand
GCCGAATTATCTTAATTCCCTCAGTGTGAAATACTATTCCGGAAGTCTTGCCAGCCGTGCGCATTCCGCCGCAGAGACGGAATGGCTGGAGTCTCATAACGAGCTCAGAGTGGGCTATCTTGAGAAGTATCTGCCTTACAGCGACACAGACGAGAACGGACAGGCAACCGGCATTGTGACGGATGTCACGGAACAACTGCTGAAAAGTTTGAACATCGATTCTCTTTCTGTGAGCTATCATGGCTATCGGAATTACGATGATATGATCGCTGATCTGGTTTCCGGCGCGATCGATACCGGTTTCCCGGTGGGCGGCGGCCTGTATTATTCGGAGGAGAGCGGGATCTATCAGAGCAATCCGGTCGTTTCCGCCGCGACGGAGATCGTTTTCAAAGGGGAATTCAGAAGGGATAGTATCTCACGTTTTGCCGTCAACGAGAACAACCGGATGCAGTATTACTATGTCCGTACACACTTTCCTGATGCAGAGATCACATACTATCCATCAGCGAATGACTGCCTCGATGCAGTTGTTTCAGGCAAAGAAGACGCGACTACATTAAACGGCCTCAGGGCCAACGACATGCTGAAAAACACCCGTTACGAGAGCCTTTCGCTTCTGCAGTTAAGCCAGAGCGATGACCGGTGCTACGGCGTGGCGATGGGCAGTGAAGGACTGTTGAAGCTCCTTAATCGGGGAATCAACGTGCTTGGCATTGATTATGGGCAGAACCAGGCTTACCGCTATGCCAACGGCCTGTATTCCTACAGCTTTTTCGATCTGGTACGGCAGCATCTCGGAATATTTATCCTGGGGATCCTTATGATCGCCGCCGTCATTATTTCTCTGCTTATCCGCGACAACCGGCGCTCCCGCACGCAGATCAGGGAAAAAGAAAACGCCCGCATTGAATTGGAGGAAAACAACAGAAGGCTTGAGGAGAGCAGGGAGGCTCTTCTGGAGAACAATGAGATCATTGCTTCTGCCGGATTTGGCGTCTGGCATATCATCCTGGAGGACGGCAAGGCTCCGCGAATGAGGGGAAACGTCAAGATGACCGAGCTTCTGGGGATCACCGGACAGGATCTCACAGAGGAAGAAACATACGATTTCTGGTATTCCCGTATTGATGAAGACGCCATCCCATCCGTGCAGAAGAGTGTTTCGGAAATGCTGGAGGGAAAACTGTCCGAAAATACTTATCTGTGGAACCACCCGGAGAAAGGCATGATCTATGTCCGCTGTGGCGGGACATCAAAGACCCTGGATGAACATACGCACCATCTGAGCGGTTATCACAGTGACGTAACAGAGATCGTCAGGACAGAGCAGGAAAAACAGAAGGCGCTTTCTGACGCGCTGATCGCAGCGGAGCACGCGAACCGGGCCAAGACGACTTTCCTGAACAACATGTCCCATGATATCCGCACGCCGATGAATGCCATTGTAGGGTTCACGGCACTGGCAGCTTCCCACATGGATCATCCGGAGCAGGTGAAGGATTATCTGGAGAAGATCACCGTATCCAGCCAGCATCTTTTATCCCTGATCAATGACGTGCTGGATATGAGCCGGATCGAAAGCGGAAAGGTGACGATCGAGGAAGCGGATGTCCATCTTCCTGATGTCATCCATGACCTCAGAACCATTATCCAGGCTAATGTCACGGCAAAGCAGCAGGATCTGCTGATCGATACACAGGATGTGAAGCACGAGGATATCATTACAGATAAGCTTCGCCTGAATCAGGTGCTGCTCAACATCCTGTCCAATGCCATTAAGTTTACGCCGGCCGGGGGAACCATCAGCTTCCGGCTGATCGAGGAGCCGTCGGTCCATGCGGATATCGTGAACTTTGTGTTCCGCATTAAGGATAACGGCATCGGGATGAGCAGGGAATTCCAGAAGACGATCTTCGATCCGTTTACCAGAGAAAGGACCAGTACGGTCAGCGGTACACAGGGCACCGGGCTTGGCATGGCGATCACCAAAAACATCGTGGATATGATGGGCGGCACGATCACTGTCCAGAGTGAAGAAGGAAAAGGTTCGGAGTTTGTTGTGCGGATCCCGTGCAGGATCGGCGACAGCAAAGATATATCAGAAAAGATCCCGGAGCTTCAGGGACTGCGTGCGCTGGTGGCGGATGATGATATGAATTCCTGCCTCTCTGTCAGTGCCATGCTGCGTGACATCGGCATGCGCCCCGACTGGACCAACTACGGAAAGGAAGCTGTAGTCCGTGCCAAAGAGGCAAAGGATCAGGCAGATGAGTTCAAGGTTTACATCATTGACTGGATGATGCCGGATCTGAACGGAATTGAGACTGTGCGGAGGATCCGGAAGATCGTCGGTGACGATGCTCCGATCATTATACTGACAGCCTATGACTGGTCGGATATCGAGGAGGAGGCCAGACAGGCCGGGGTGACCGACTTCTGTTCAAAACCGCTCTTTATGTCGGAGCTGAGAAGCGTACTGGCTAAACCGTTCCTTGTTGAAAAACCGGCAGTCGAAGAAGCACCTGCCGCGGTGGATTTCACAGGGAAACAGATCCTTCTTGCGGAAGACAATGAGATGAACCAGATGATCGCGGTGGCAATCCTGGAAAATGCCGGTTTTACGATCGACATTGCATCAAACGGAGCGGAAGCCGTTGAAAAAATGGAGGAGGCTCCGGCGGGAACATATGATGTGATCCTGATGGATATTCAGATGCCGATCATGGACGGATATGAGGCGGCAAAGAGAATCCGCG
>CAJOQO010000326.1 GCA_905236545.1 uncultured Lachnospiraceae bacterium | reverse complement strand
TACGCTCGGAGTGACGACGGAGGTTGCGGATAAAAACGCTTCGGAGAGCATGAGAAAAGCCGTAAAGATGGTACAGGAGGATCAGCCTGATTCAGACAGGGTTGCCGGGGAAAATTTCAAAGGTTCAGGCAATTATGTTGATTACTATGCGTGTGTGGATGTGGCCGGCGACCGGGCCTATCTCGCGGGCGCAACCTACAAGGTCAACAGCCTGATCTCCCGGATCTTCATCGAAGCCTTGAAGAGTACGCTGATTGCGTTTCTGTGCGAGATCCTGCTGCTGTGGTTCGTGATGCAGCGTGTGGGCATGTATATTATCATTCCGCTCAAAAAGATTCTCGCGAGCATCCGTACTTATGCACAGACGCGTGACAGCGCAGCGGCTGAAAAAGACATGTCAGAGATCCTGTCAGGAAAAACGTCCCTGGCGATTCGTGAAAATGAGATCGGGCTGCTTGCGGAGGACTTCACTGACCTGACAAAGGAAATCGATAATTACGTAGAGGAGATCAGAACGGCCACATCCCAGAAAGAAAAGTATCAGACAGAACTCAGTATCGCTGCCAGGATCCAGGAGCAGGTACTTCCGAAGGATCTCCCCGATGTTCTCCGGAAACATGCTTTCGACCTGCGGGCTTCGATGACACCGGCCAGGGAAGTGGGCGGAGACTTCTACGATTTCTTTTTTACGGATCAGGATCATCTTGCGCTTATCATCGGAGACGTTTCTGATAAGGGCGTACCGGCAGCCCTGTTTATGATGACGACAAAAACGCTGATCAAGAATCTCACGAAGATGGAGAAGAGTCCTGCGCGGATCATTTCTCTTGTCAATGATCAGCTGTGTGAAAACAATGACTCCGGATACTTTGTCACAGTGTGGTTTGCCCTGATCAATCTTGCGACCGGAGAAGGAGTGACCGTCAATGCGGGACACGAGTATCCGGCGGTCTGCAAGGCAGGGGGGACTTATGAACTGATCCAAAGCAAACACAGCCTGTCTGTCGGCGCCATGCCGGGAATCAGGTACAGGGAAAATGCATTTCAGATGGATCCGGGCGATCAGCTCTTTGTCTATACGGATGGCGTCCCGGAAGCAATCAATAAAGACGAGGAACAGTTCGGAACGGACAGGATGCTGGAAGTGCTGAACCGGAATATCGATGCCGGGCCGGAGAAGATTCTTGCGTGTATGAAGGAAGAGCTCGCTGCTTTTGCGGGGGAAGTCCCGCAGTTTGATGATACTACGATGCTGTGTTTCCGGTACAAAGGAGTGGAGAATTGAAGCATTTTCGTCTGAGAGTCCTGCTAACGGTGCTTCTTGCCATAGGCTTTGTCGTTGCCTTCAGCTGGATCGTCGCGTGGCAGAACTACCGGCAGCTTTCCGGGAAAACATCGGATAATGAGCCGCTGCCCCGGGAAGCACTCGATGGTACGCTGAATAATCTCTCTGAAGTATGGACGGAATATGAGAGAAGGATCATAAAACGGTATGAAGTAGAGGCAGTACTGGCTTCTCTTGCCCTGGAGAATGTTATCGGTCAGGAGGATGTCACCGGTCAGGAGGATGTGCCGGAGGACGTCATCGGTCAGAAGGATGTGCCGGAGGATGCCCGGGAGAATGGGATCGTGATCCGTATACAGGACGGTGTGATCTCCCCGTCTGATCCGGCAGTCAGGGCACTTGGGCTGGAAGCGTCTTTGTTTCGGAAAGGGACTGGCTCCTTTGCCGCGCCGAATCAGCCGGCAACCTTTGTGGCATACAGCAGAATCGGGAACACATCCGCTTATTTCGTGAAATGGTATGAGAATACGGTGATCGATGATGTCGTGAGGGAAACCATCGATATTCCGGGCATTATGAAATGGACAGAGCTTACATATGATGTGCTTGCCCTGTTTGCGGCCTGTGATCAGGACAGCGGTGCGGCCTCCGATCTTCTTTATAAAAACAGCCGTTACTTTCCGAAATGTGAAAGCCTTGCGGATCTGGGGCTTACGCAGGAAGATCTGACGAAGAAGGATGCGGATGCCCCCGGAAAGCTGGAATATGATGAGACCAGCTTTTCCTGTCTTGCGGGGAAGTCGGGACTGCCGGAGGGATATGTCATCCTCCTGAAGCCGGTGCCGGATCTGTTTGTGAAGGCATTCACCCAGGAAGGATATATGATCGCGGCCCTGATCATCGTGCTGGTGACGCTGCTTGTCGGAGGCTATTCCCTCTATCCCTATGTCCGCAACAATAATCTTACGACGGAGGAAGAGAAGAACTATTCCCCCTCCCATGTCAGGACGATCGCGTCCCTGTTCGGGATTCTCTGGATGATCATCATTGCATTCTGCGGGATGTTCAGCTATGCGCTGAACGGGATGTATGACGATGTCCTCAGAGGCAGGAACCGTCTGAACCAGGTGGAAGACAGCTTCTCGATGTATACCGGCCGGTATACCCGCAATATGCAGTCCTTCCGTGAGGTCTATCTGGATTACGGCAGGATGATCGCCGGGTTTCTTGATGTCTACCCGGAGCTTCGGGATACGGAAGTCCTGTCGACACTGGCGGAAAGCATTGCCGCATCCTCTGTTACGCTGTACGATTCAGATGGCCGGGAAACGGTCAGCAGCGGCCGGTGGAAGGGCCTTGAGCTTGGCACGGATCCGGACTCCACAACCTATGATTTCAGACGGATCCTCAAAGGCGTCCCCAGTATTGTTCATGATCCGGAGGTTGACGAGGTAACAGGCCTGAATGAGATGAGGCTGGGATTCCAGATTGAAGATGATTCCTCAGAGAACCAGTATGGTGTGATGATCATCTGTGTCGATCTTTCCGCATTGACGAACCAGGATGTTGATCCGGAGCGGACTGTCCGGCAGATCTTTTCCAACCTTACCGGCGCTGATACGATGCTCTGCGCGGCAGACGCAAAGAACGGGCGTGTTCTGGTTTCAAGCAAAGAGGAACTGGAAGGAAAAAACATCTCAAGCCTGGGGCTTGGAGAGCCGGATCTGAAGGGATCCCTGATGAAGACACTGAGCAACGGGGATGGAACCTTCTTCGTCACGTCCTCATCGATGGAAACGCCCGGGGCTCTTGAATGGACGAAGGCAAAGAAGGAAGTCATTCTCTATCATATAGAGCCGAAGTCCTCTGTTTTTCCCGGTATGATGATGATTATGCTTACCGGATGCATCCTGTTTCTTGTGATCTACAGCATCCTTTCATGGATCATCCTTGCCGGATACACGGAAGAATTCTTCGATACCTATAAGGCTCTCGACGGGACAAAGCATCCGGAGAGAAAGCTGAACCGGCTGCGCAGGGCGATCAGAACGGCCTCTCCCGTCAGAAAAGCGACCGCTGCCATGGAGATCCTTATGGCATTCTCGCTGCTGCAGGTGGTTCTCATCGTGAATTCTGATTCGTCCGCCGCCAGAAATACGGTTTACCATTATATTTCCAACGGTGACTGGGAAAAAGGCTTCAATCTGTTTTCCATCGCCGCGATCGTACTTCTTCTGACGAATGTTGCGCTGCTTGTGATCGGCCTGCGGCTTGTGCTGGCCGTCTGCGCTTCCTTTTCCGGCGCAAAGGGGAAGACAATTTTCCGTCTTCTTGCCAATGTTTCACTGTATGTGGCCCTGATTGCTTTTCTGATCAAGGCGTTTGAATACCTTGGGTTCAGTCCGGCAACGATCGCGGCCGGGCTGGGATCTGTAGCTCTGGCCATATCGCTGGGCGCGCAGAGCTTTGTCGCGGATATCTTTGCCGGCCTGACCTTCCTGTTTGAGGGAACGGTTCATGTGGGAGATTACGTCCGGCTGGCGGTGCACGGAAGCCCGGAAGTCATTGGGAAAATCGTGGAAGTCGGGATCCGCAGCATCAAGGTACTGACCAGTGAAGGTGACTTTATCACATGCAGCAACAGGGACATCACTTCGGTCAGGAACAGCACACAGACGAACTCCCGCATCATCTGCAGGCTGGTAATATCATCGGAGTATTCTGTGGAAGACCTGGAGCAGATGCTGAAGACGGAGCTTCCCAGGGTGGGCGAGACAGACCGGCATATCCTGAGCGGCCCCACCTACAACGGAGTCACCGCGATCGGAAACGGTACGATGACGCTGTCTGTCAGCGCGGAATGCAGCGAGGAGGATTATTCCTATGTAAAGGACAGGCTGAATGTAGCCCTGCTGCAGATCTTCCGGGAGCATGGCTATCGCTTATGAATGGTTACGAGTCACACCCTGACCTGTAACGTATGCCCCGGCCTGCGGATGGCTTCTCCATAGATGGCTGATTCTGGAGCCCCGGCCTGCGGACGGCTTCTCCATAGACGGCTGATTCTGGAGCTCCGGCCTGCGGATGGCTTCCCCATCGCAAACCTGTAGCCCACTCCGGCTGAGCTCTTTGCCGACTGCGATCGGGCGTCCGGGG
>CAJOQO010000325.1 GCA_905236545.1 uncultured Lachnospiraceae bacterium | reverse complement strand
CCCCGGACGCCCGATCGCAGTCGGCAAAGAGCTCAGCCGGAGTGGGCTACAGGTTTGCGATGGGGAAGCCATCCGCAGGCCGGGGCAGGGCATACGTTACACGGATGCCTCATCACCAGATTTTCCGGATGTCATTAAACAGTATGATCACCATAATACACATCAGGACAGCAAACCCGGCAAGATTGATATAAGCTTCGACATTTTCCCCCAGCCGCTTCTTTCTGACAGCCTCGATCAGCAAAAGAACGATTCTCCCGCCGTCAAGTGCCGGAAACGGAAGCAGATTCATCACACCAAGGTTTGCCGAGAGAAGGATCGCCATATTCAGCATATTCAAAAACAGCATGAAGGCCCCTTCTTTTCTGGTCTCTTTATAGGTGTCGCTGATGACATGGACGATCCCGACAGGCCCGGATACGTCATCCAGAGAAACCTTCCGTTTCACGATCATTCCAAGGCTGGAAAGCGTGGTTTTGATCCAATACCGAACTTCATACGCGGAATAATACAGAATACGCGGAATGTTCCCTCCCGCGCTGAACCTGCCCCCTCCGTACATCCCCAGACTTCCGGCTGTACCTCCGCTGGCGGAAAGAAGGAAAATATCCGCACGCTTCTTCTCATTGTCATGAATCCACTCTACCGGGATCTGTTTCTTCGAAGCTCCTTCCCCCAGATCAAACGTGACATAATTCACGATATCCCGATAGATGGTAATCCGATGGCCGTCGATGGACGTCAGCTCATCTCCCGGCTGCATGCCGGCAGACAAAAGAGGGGAATTATCCGTCAGAAAGGACGGAACAGGGGCGTCATATCCTGCCGTCCCGATAATGATGACAGCAAATAAAAACGCGAGGACGAAATTGAAAACCGGACCTGCAGCCACGATGAGGATTCTCTGCCAGACTTTTTTCGTCTGGAAGGAACCTTCCGACAGATCCTCACTGTCTTCCCCCTTCATCATACAGCTGCCGCCGAACGGAAGCAGCTTCAGGCTGAACCGGGTCCTGCTGCGCGCATTGACATGGGAAAGCAGCCTGGGACCCATCCCGAGGGAAAACTCCAGAACCTCCACTCCCACCAGCCGGGCCGCCAGAAAATGCCCGAACTCATGGAACAAAACGATGACACTGAAAATCAGAAATGCTGCTAATATACTCATACTCAGCCGATCTGTCCGTACACCTCTTTTTCTGTCTCCAGAATCGTCTCCAGGGAAGGATCCGGAAGAACCTGATGCGCATCCATGCATGACTCAATGATCCGGTAGATGTCCGTCAATCCGATCTCATGCGCCAGAAACTTCGCCACCGCTCTCTCGTTGGCAGCGTTGAAAACAGTCGGCATCGTGCCGCCGCAGCGCATCGCCCGCAGGGCAAGCGGAAGACCGCGGAACACCTCTGTATCCGGCTTCAGGAAAGAAAGGTTCCTCATGGAAAACAGATCAAGCCGGTCCGTCCTCATCGGCCTCCGGTCAGGCCAGAACAAAGCATACTGAATCGGAAGCCGCATATCCGGCGTCCCCATCTGCGCTATCACCGCCCCGTCCACGTACTGAACAGCAGAATGAACCACACTCTGCGGATGAACCACAACCTCGATCTGATCCGCGCCTACGCCGAACAGCCAGCCGGCTTCCATCACCTCCAGGCCTTTATTGACCAGCGTTGCGCAGTCCACCGTAATTTTCGGCCCCATATTCCAGTTCGGGTGCCGAAGCGCATCCTCCACTGTGACATGGTTCAGTTCCTGCGCGCTCATGCCTCTGAACGGCCCCCCGGAGCATGTGAGCAGGATCTTCTCGATCCTGTCATGGTTCTCCCCGTTCAGAGACTGAAAGATTGCGGAATGCTCAGAATCAACCGGCAGGATCTTTACACCGCACTCCTTCGCCAGAGGCATGATCAGATGCCCCGCCGTCACAAGCGTTTCCTTATTGGCCAGCGCAATGTCCTTCCCTGCCCGGATCGCCGCGATCGTAGGTCTGATTCCGATCATTCCGACGATCGCCGTTACCGTCAGATCCGCT
>CAJOQO010000324.1 GCA_905236545.1 uncultured Lachnospiraceae bacterium | reverse complement strand
GGGCCCCATGGAGCACGAATGGAGGGCAGGATTGTGGGAGCGCGAAGCGCGGAACAATCCGTAATCGACTTTTGGCGACCGTATCATGTTACTATTTTCATCATCCCCCCCTTGACAGGCAGGGGGGGATGCGTTATCCTCTTAATACCTACTTGCAAGGTCGGTAATAAGACAGAGGATTTGGGGAAACGCGGATTCATTCCGTTCTGCTGAAAAGACCTGTGGCGAAACGTTTCCCGAAAGGATCTCCGGATATCTGAAAAGTGATTTCAGGGAGGAGGAATGCATGATATACGCAGACAATGCGGCTACGACAAAGATGAGCCAAAGCGCCGTGGATGCGGTTTTGCGCTGTATGAAGGAGAACTGGGGCAACCCTTCGAGTCTTTATGAACACGGGCAGAAGGCCAGAGAGGCGCTGGAGGATGCCAGGGAGCGCATGGCGGCGTGCCTGGGCTGTACACCGAGAGAACTGTACTTTACTTCCGGAGGCAGTGAGGCAGACAATCAGGCGATCCGGTCGGCGGCAAGCCTCGGAGCGCGGAAGGGGAAGAAACATATTATCTCGACCGCTTTTGAGCATCACGCGGTTCTTCACACACTGGAGAGGCTGAAGAAGGAAGGCTTCGAGATCACGCTGCTGGATGTACACAGCGACGGAATCGTGACACCTGAGCAGGTAGCGGACGCGATCCGGGAAGACACCTGCCTGGTGACGGTCATGTACGCGAACAATGAGATCGGAACGGTCGAACCGATCTCTGAGATCGGGGCGGTCTGCCGGGAAAAGGGAGTCCTGTTCCATACGGACGCGGTGCAGGCGGCCGGGCACCTTCCCATCTCGATCCGGGATCAGAACATCGATCTGCTTTCCCTCTCCGCGCATAAGTTCCATGGCCCGAAAGGGATTGGCGCTCTGTTTGCCAGGAAGGGAGTTCTCCTTGAACCGCTGATCAACGGCGGAGCGCAGGAGCGGGGAAAGAGAGCGGGAACGGAAAATGTACCGGCGATCGCCGGCATGGCGGCTGCCCTTGAGGATGCGTGCCGGAGCCTCGATGAGAACAGGATACGGGTATCCGCCATGAGGGACCGCCTGATCGAGGGGCTTGACCGCATTCCATACGGGGAGCTGAACGGAAGCCGTGACAGCCGTCTCCCCGGCAATGTCAATTTCTGTTTTGAGGGGATCGAGGGAGAATCGCTTCTTCTGCTTCTTGATGACAAGGGAATCTGCGCTTCCTCGGGAAGCGCGTGTACCTCCGGTTCGCTCGACCCGAGCCATGTTCTTCTGGCGATCGGACGCCCCCATGAGGTTGCACACGGATCATTGAGGCTCAGCATCAGTGAGGAGACAACTCCGGAGGAGGTTGAGACCATCATCCGTGCGGTCGGCGAGACGGTAACTTATCTGCGGAACATGTCGCCTTTCTGGAGAGATCTGATGAGCGGTAAACGCCGGCATGTTCTGAAAGCGTAAAGGCGGCGGGCTGTTAACGGAAAGGAGGAGGAAAGTGGCACTATACAGTGAGACGGTAATGGATCATTTCCGCAATCCCCGGAACGTCGGAATCATCGAAGACGCGGACGGGGTCGGCGAAGCGGGCAATCCTGTATGCGGCGACATTATGAAGATCTATCTGAAAATCGAAGATGACAGGATCAGGGACGTGAAATTTGAAACCTTCGGCTGCGGAAGCGCCATTGCGTCGAGTTCCATGGCGACGGAGCTGATCAAGGGGAAACCTGTATCGGAAGCAATGGCGCTGACAAACAAGGCGGTTACAGAAGCGCTGGACGGACTTCCCGCGCACAAGCTGCACTGTTCGGTTCTGGCGGAGGAGGCGATTCAGGCTGCATTGAAGGACTATTATGAAAGAAACCATATCCCGTACGACGAAAGACTGTGTTAAGATAGAGTTGTTTCATGGATGTTTCAGCTTTGCATCCGGAGGCCATTCTACGATACAGGACAGGTGAGGACACATGATGGTTTCGACAAAGGGGCGGTATGCGCTCCGTGTAATGATTGATCTTGCGGAATGCGGTTCGAAAGGATACATTCCGATGCGGGAGGTAGCGCTCAGGCAGGGAATCTCTCTGAAATATCTGGAGCGGATCCTTCCTGCGCTGGTTTCGGCGCATCTGGTAGAGGGGATCCAGGGCAAGGGAGGCGGATACCGCCTTACCAGGCCGCCGGAGGAATACTCGGTCGGAGAGATTCTCCGGATTACGGAGGGGGATATCGCGCCGGTATCATGTGTGGAATGTGATGCGGCTTCCTGCGTAAGACAGGATGACTGCAGAACCCTTCCGATGTGGAAGGAATTGAAGGAGAGGATCGCCGATTACGTGGATCATGTCACGCTGGCGGATCTGATGAATAAAGCGGAGGAGGTATAATATGTCGCAAATCAGGGAATCTGCATTGGATCTGATCGGAAATACCCCGCTGCTGCGCGCTTCGCGCTACAGTGAGAAGGCGGGAATCAAGGGGGGAGCTTTGCTGACAAAGCTGGAGTATCTGAATCCTGCAGGATCGGTGAAGGACAGGATCGCGTGGGGAATGATCCGTGACGCGGAGGAAAAAGGGATCCTGAAGAAGGGGGCGACGATCATCGAGCCGACAAGCGGCAACACCGGGATCGGGCTTGCAGCTGTCGCGGCTGCCAGAGGGTATCAGGCGATCTTTACGCTTCCCGAGACAATGAGTGTTGAGCGGAGAAAGCTCCTGCAGGCATACGGTGCCAGACTGGAGCTGACGGACGGGTCGAAAGGAATGAAGGGAGCGATCGCCAGGGCGCAGGAACTGAAGGAGTCTATTCCGGGAGCTGTCATACTGGGACAGTTCGTGAATCCGGCAAATCCGGAGGAGCATTATCGTACGACCGGGCCGGAGATCTGGGAACAGACCGGCGGAAAGATCGATGTGTTTGCAGCAGGCGTCGGAACCGGCGGAACCATCACCGGCGTGGGGCGCTATCTGAAGGAGAAAAACCCGGATATCCGGATCGTGGCGGTGGAGCCGGAATCCTCGCCGGTCCTCTCAAAGGGGACGGCCGGTGCGCATAAGATCCAGGGGATCGGCGCAGGCTTCGTTCCGGATACGCTCGATACGAAGGTTTATGATGAGGTGATCGCAGTCTCCAATGAAGACGCGTTTACGGAAGGAAGAAGATTCGCTGTTTCGGAGGGAATCCTGGTTGGAATCTCTTCCGGTGCCGCGCTGAAGGCCGGATGCATCCTGGCAGCGAGAGAAGAGCTTGCGGGCAGGAACATCGTGGTGCTGCTCCCGGATTCGGGAGACCGCTATCTGTCGACGGCGCTGTTTACTTAACTGCTTCATCCTCTATGCTGATGGGCCGCTCCACATCGCGGACCACATCATACTTCTCGAGGAAGCCGTTGTAGATGCTCTGGTATTCTTCTTCGGTCAATTCTCTTGCCTTGAGAGAATGCACATGGTAGTCAGGGTTCGACTGATATGCTCTTCTAACCTGCCCGGAGATCGCGACGCAGTGGGACGCGATCCGGTCAAAGCAGTTCAGCAGGTCATTGAAGCCGGCTCCCTGCCCCATGGTGCATTCTCCCCGGCGGAGGCGTCCGATATGGCGCGCCCGGAGAATCTCGCAAAGACTTGAGATGGCCGCCGAAAATGGTTTGATCTTCATGGCGGTCTCGAGATCTGAATCGAGGAAGGACCGGATGGTGCTGTTCACAATATCACGCTCCGCCTCGATCAGCGCGTTGAGATCGTGCATGGCCGTTTCGGAGAAGCTGATGTTGTCGTCATAGAGCTGCTTTGTGGTATACGCGATGCTCGAAGCATAGTCTCCGATCCGTTCGAGATCGCCGATGACGCGCAGGTCTGCAGTCAGCTCCCTGGTCTGCTTCGAATTCATCTCGCTTTTTGTCAGAATCACCAGGTAGGAACCGAGCTTGGATTCATACTTGTCGATCAGTTCCTCCTTCCGCTGCACCTTGCTGAACCTCTTCTCCGAGAATTCGTGGATCAGGTTCAGGGATCTTCCCACATTTTTACGAACCTTGCCGGACATTCCCCTGATCACACGGCTGCACTGCTCCAGCGCGATCGAAGGGGAGGAGAGCAGTCTCTCATCCAGCAGGTCGAAGTCCGCGTTGTCCTGCAGATCCTCCAGATCCTCCTCGGAATCGGGGATGAGGATACAGGCAAGCTTCTCGGCAGCCCTGATAAAGGGGAAAAGCACGACGCCCCCTCCGATTCGGACGAGAGAATTCCAGAACGCAATCAGAACGGGGTTGACTGTCTGGTTCGTAAAGGAAAAATGCAGGAAAGCATCCAGTGTGTAGAAGCCGATCCCCCACACAATCATGCCGAACAGATTGATCAGAAGGTAGACAAGCGCGCTGCGCTTGCCGTTTTTATTTGCGCCGATTGCGGAGAGCAGAACCGGGCAGGAAGCGCCGACGCCGATACCCAGTATCACCGGGAATGCGGTGGAGAACGCGAGAACACCCGTAACGGACAGTGCCTGGAGGATACCGATCGATGCGGAAGCGCTCTGGAGGATAGCCGTCATAACGATCCCAAGACCGATCCCGAGGAAGGGGTTGGAAAACATGGTCAGCGCGTCGATAAAGGCCTGGCTTTCCCGCAGGGGAGAGACGGCGGCGCTCATCATCTGCATGCCGACCATCAGAATCGCGAATCCGAGAAGGATATCCCCCATATGCTTTTTCGAGGAACGTTTGGACAGCATCTTGAGCAGGGTGCCCGCGATGGCCGCGACTGCGGCGATCGAGGCGGAGGAGAGCAGCCTGGTGATGCCGCTGGCGCCTTCGATATAGGACAGGCAGAGGATCCAGCCGGTGATGCTGGTACCGATATTGGCTCCCATGATGATCCCGATCGCCTGGTAGAGCGTGATCATGCCGGAGTTGACGAATCCGACTACCATTACGGTTGTCGCGGAGGAGGACTGGATCACGGAAGTGACCGCCGTTCCGAGGAGAATGCCCTTTACGGGAGTGTTCGTAACCCGGTATAAAAAGGATTCCAGGCGGTCGCCGGCTACACGCTTCAGCCCGTCTCCCATCAGGGACATGCCGTACATAAACAGCGCGACGCCGCAAAGAAGGTTCAGTATCATCAACACGGTACTCATAATCTCTATCGAGCTTCCTTTCTGTATCTGTGAAAAGAGGTTCCGGTCACGGCCTGTGGGAAAGGAACCGTGTGCAGTGTCGGAATCATTCAGATTTTAGCATTGATTGAGATGCTTTTCCATAGGGAACAGGTGGTTCATGGGCGTCCGGGGTATCCAGCGGACGATTTTTTCATGCCCCGGCCTGCGGATGTCTTCCCCATCGCAAACCTGTAGCCCACTCCGGCTGAGCTCTTTGCCGACTGCGATCGGCGTCCGGGG
>CAJOQO010000323.1 GCA_905236545.1 uncultured Lachnospiraceae bacterium | reverse complement strand
CCTTCCTTCAGGACGATGCATGCCCCCACCTCTTCCCCATAGAAATCGCTTGGAATCGCGATCACCTTCACCTGATCCACCATGGATAATTCACTGATGGCGGCCTCCACTTCCACAGGCATGATATTCTCACCACCGCGGATGATCAGATCCTTCATCCGCCCGCATATGCACAGATAGCCATCCCCGGTCATGCGCCCCAGATCACCGGTATGCAGCCAGCCTTCCCCATCCTGAATCTTGATGCTGATATTCCTGGCCGGCTTGCCGACAGTATGAAGAACATGTATTTATTTGTTGTATGAGTATGAGGTTCAGGAAATGATGGTACGAACCATCAGGATAGGAATATAACCATTCATGAAGAATCGCCCAGGCTTTGAAGCCTGGGCGATTCCGGCATAGAATATTTCTGAAAGAGGAATTCCGGTTTGTTGCATTAATCTGACAAGAACGGGTGATCCGCCTGCGTGGAAGCTTCAGTCCTCCAGGACGGTCACTTCTATCGTTGTTTTGTTTCCATTTTCCAGACTTCCTGTCAGCGTCGTTTTTCCAGGGCCTTTCGCCGCAAGCATTCCTTTTTCGTTCAATGTTGCGACCGACTCATCGGAACTGCTCCAGGTGATGGCTTCACTCGTCCCTGTGACCGGCAGCCTGTAAATCTCTCCCGCATACATCTCAATTTCTGTGACCGGATCTTCAGATTCTCCGATATAGGAGTCAATGACTTCATCTGGCTGTTCGGACAGAATCAGCGCGATATAGGTATAAGTCATATGAACCCGGAAGGGGTCATCATCCACCCGCGTGTCTTCAGAGACTTTTTTTGAAGAACTGGTGATGGTATATGCTTCTGACATGAAATCGAAATCCTTGTCGTAATCTCTGTGACGGAAGTATTTGTAAACGCGCAGAAAACGCTGATACTGCTCCGGGTGGTTTTTCCGGATGTCGTGACGATTGTAAACGATTTCAACTCCGGTTTTATCCAGAGTCGGGCCGACCGGTACCTGAGGCACGATATCTTCCGTGCTGTTGAAGGTGAACATCTTCATGTTTTTGCCGGTCCGGCCGTCACGATAGTAATTTGGAGCTGCAATGGGATAGCAGAAAACAGAATCACGCTCTGCCAGATCCGTGCTCAGGATGCCGACCAGGGAGGCGTTGGCGGCACCATAGCTGTGTCCGGTTATAAACAGAGTAGTATTCTCCTTCGTGAGATTCTGTGAATGAATGTACGCACGGAGCTTGTCCGTAGCCTCCATTCCTGCTTCATAAAAACCGTCTACTAACTGAGATTTTATATCAGAAAGTACATCCGCATAGGAAGAAGTGCCGCGAAAGATTGCTGCAACGACATACTTTCCGTGAACCGGCTTTTTACTCCTGGCAAACACCATGGCAGCACAGGAGACATCCTCCGCCTCTTCAAAGTAATAATGGACGATATGATCGAATCCGAGCTGGCTCAGATTGCTTTCCACCAGACTCCAGGCATTCTTTCCGATCGTGCACTCGATGTTTGTAGCAAGGATGAGGGACATAACCGTCAGATTGATGTTCGGTTCATCATTTGAATGCGCATAATCCAGATCCGACCAGTTCCAGATGGTGCTGATCGGCTCCGACATGAAGGGCATGCTGATCCTTTGGTCTTTTCTCCTCCTGGCTGGAGCCTTCCCCTGTTTTTTCTTCGGGGCTTCCTCCGGTTCCCCTAATAGGGTTTGTAAAGAAGAAGATATTGACTCAATGGCTTCCTCTGGCGTTTGCGACGCGTAATCAAAAAAATCGAAATCAGACACTTTTTTCCTCCTGTTCTTCTGCTGGCTGCCTGGAGTTTTGATGTTCCGGACAAGTGTTAATCTGCGATTCATCTTATCATGATGCCTCGATAAAGAAAAGAGTATTCTATGGAAACGTTACAGGTCACTCCGGCTGAGCTCTTTGCCGGCTGGTGATCAGGAGCGGCTTGTATCAGAGCCAGAAAAGGTGGTCAGGGTGTAGTTACTATTCACGGCCCCTTCCCCACAGACCGTGAACCGTCTGCGCTGACGCGCATCAGTCGCTGCTTCGCAGCCTGTTTTTCGTGGTAATTTATAACATTTCGTGTTACTATATATCCCGTGTTACTATCCTGTGAAATCCTGCAACAGAGTTCCACTGATCCCAGAATAGTAGCAAATACATACCATGATCTGCTTCAATAGATCAGAATAATCAGTTTTATGGCCAGGAGGAGACTAAGGAGACTCATGAAAACAGCAAGTATTTATGATATGACAGCTGAGAAGCGAAAGGTGAAGAAGGAACAGAAAGCATGGAAGTATCTTCGGGATATGTACGGTCAGAAAGGAAGCGAGCTGAACAAGCTGGCGATTATTGACGGGGAGATACAGTACACTTATGCTCAGATATTCCGGGAGTGGGAGCGTTACGCCGCGGTCTTTACCGCGCTCGATATGACAGAAGAACAAAATGCCCGCGTGGGTGTTCTGGGTTCTCCTTATCCGGAGGTGTTTTTTGCGTCTTATGGTCTTAATATGGTGGGTGCCCAGGTATCTCTGATTGCGTCCTGGTCGTCCTTCAGCGTCAGCAAGCTTGAGGAGAGCATCCTCCAGGAGAAGCTTACGGACTTTATCATCACGGATGAAATAGCTCAGCCGGATCTGATCCATGAGCTTCTTCTCAAGCGGAAGGAGCTGGGACTTCGTCATGTGATCCTCCTGCATGTACATCTGGGAGGCGATTCTGTCAGTCCGGCGATCACGGCGGCCCAGGAGTTCAAGTACGCATCCTTGAAGCAATTCTACAATCCGATCTGTATGGATACGCTGCTCAGGAGCTTTGGCAACGGACCTGTGCGGTATGCGCAGCAGGAAACCGAAGAAACCGCCTTCATTCTCCACACCACCGGTACCACAAGCGGAGCAGGAAAGCCTGTGCCAATGTCAGATCTGGCAGTCAATGAAGCTGCGGGGAGATTCCTTATGTTAAAGAATATCTCTCTGCCCTTTGATAATCTGGTATCCATAGTCATCGTAGATATCAGTACCTCCTATGGGTTCATTGATCAGGTACATCTGCCTTTTGTGATGGGTGCAACGGTGGTAATCGTGCCATTAGGCATACTGAATCCTCTGACCTACAAGGTCATCTCTTCCTGCCACGTATCGTTCCTGTTCAGT
>CAJOQO010000322.1 GCA_905236545.1 uncultured Lachnospiraceae bacterium | reverse complement strand
GGCTATGGTGCAGTTCTGTTTGAAGGCAATATCAGTTTCTACAGCAGGTGCGGTTTCACTTTTGCGCGTGAGTTTGGTATCCGTTATCACGATCTGCCTGAGGATGCGGATGATTCGTTTTTCCTCTGCAGGGAATTGATCCCCGGATATCTTGATGATATAACCGGTATATATCAGACACCGCAGGGCTACTATGTGAAGGATGAAGACGTGGAACGGTTTGACAGAGAATTCCCTGCAAAGGAAAAAAAGAAACTGCCGGGGCAGATATTCGGATGAGATCAGACGATGTAAAAAATCCGTAACTCTGCCGGTCCGTCAGATAAGCAGGTTTATCTGACTGGATCATGAGCAATTCGATACTGTCATTGAGAGTGAAAAGCTGTCGGCAGGAAGATACAAGGCACGCTTTGTGATCCGGGACGTGTTTAACAATGAAAACTACAGTGACTTTTTCACTGTGAACTGGGATGGGGATAAGGTCTTCTTTAAAGAGAAGAAGTGAGAGGAGACAAAAAATGACGCCCCGCGGGGCGTCAGTAAGTCGGGTATCTGCGGCAAAAGCGGCTGCAGGGAGGAGGATACGGATATGACGATATGGAGAAATGCTTTCTGCGCGCTGGCGGTGTTCGCGGCGGTTATCCTGGGAACGGCGGTGACCCCTGGCGCTTCTGCCATCCGTGAAGCAGACACGGACGGGACCGGCGGGGTGTTCCATGGAACCAGCGAGCGGATGGAGGTGGTGCCGTCTTTGTGTGCGCCGGACAGACTTCCTTCCGGAGAACTGCGGGCGCAGAGTTCCGGCGCTTCGTTCAATGAGAGGTACGGAAACCAGCTGAGCGGGCTGGACAATGAACTGTACAATTCCCTGGTTTCCTATTACGGGATCGGGCGAAAGGCCGGGACATTTGAATTCAGTCCCGGAAGCCGGAGAAAGTATGCTTCCACCAGCTCTTCTGCGTATGCCGCCCGGGTGCAGGCCGTTCAAAGACATGAGCGGGATGTATTCGCAGCTGTGCAGAATGCATGTGACGCACTGATGTATGATTATCCGGAGATCTTCTGGATCAATGGCTGGTACAGCTCTTTTACGTATTCCTGCAGCTTTGTTTCTTCCGGAAACTCCTGTACCGCATCTGTCGTTCTGGATTCCATCAAGATTGAACCGGTCGAAGTAACCGCCGGAATCTCATCGAACATACAGTCATATGACAGTAATGTCAGGAGCGCCGTGAACACGATCGCGAAGACGGCAGATGCAGGAAAGAGCAGATACCATCTGGTTAAGATTATTCATGACTATGTCTGCAATCTCCTTTCCTACTATGACAAGCAGCATGGGATCGTACACAGCTCGGCTCCTTCGTTTATCGGGGATCACAGGGCGGTTTGCGAGGGCTATGCGAAGACCTTTAAGGTTCTGTGCGATCAGTTCGGGATCCCCTGCATCTGTGTCGTAGGAATCGCCGGGGAACCGCACATGTGGAATTATGTCAGGATGAATGACGGCAAATGGTATCTGGTGGATACGACCTGGGATGATCAGCAGGACGGGATCCGGGATGTGTACTTTCTTGCCGGAAGCGATTCCATCGGGTTTGATAAGAAGAAGCTCTCTGCGGAAAGAACGCTGATCGGAGACTTCTCCGGCGCCGGGATGATAGAATTTGCATACCCGTCTCTGAACGCGTCCGCATTCCGGTATGTATCAACCTGCACCGGCGGCCATACTTATAAGGACGATGCCAAAGTGGAGGCGACCTGCCTGAAGACAGGGAAAACCGCGGGCTCGCACTGCTCTGTATGCGGCATCGTGAAAACGGTTCAGAAGGATACCGCCGCGAAGGGACATACCGCAGTAAAGGACCCGGAAGTTGACGCGACCTGTACGAAACAGGGAAAGACGGAGGGCTCCCACTGCTCGGTCTGCAGCGAGGTGCTCATACCCCAGGAAACCATTCCGGCCAAAGGGCACAGTGTTGTAAATGATCCCGGCGTTGAGGCGACCTGCACGAAGGCGGGAAAAACCGCGGGTTCGCACTGCAGCGTCTGCCGGGAAGTGCTCACTCCGCAGAAAACGATACCGGCAAAGGGGCATAGTGTGGTGAAGGATCCTGGCGTTGAGGCGACCTGCACGGAACCCGGGAAAACAGAAGGCTCTCACTGCAGTGTCTGCCGGGAGGTGCTGTCCGCGCAGAAAGTAATACCGGCGAAGGGACATACCATCGTGGAGGATCCCGCGGTTGCGGCAACGGAAACGACGACCGGATTGACACGGGGAAGCCACTGCTCGGTCTGCTTCGCGGTGATCGAGGTGCAGGAGGTTCTTCCGCGTCTGCAGGTATTTGTGACCGGTTCGGAAACGCAGCCCTCTTCCCCGGGCCAGACGACATCTTCTGAGACAGGAGACGGGACACAGCAAGGTGATTCTTCCAAAGACGGGACGCAGCAAAAGGATCCTTCCAAAGGAGGGACTCAGCAGGGCGTTTCGAATGCCGGGAAGATCTCCAAAACACTTTCGCTCAGGGTGAAAGTGAAAAAGAACAAGGTGACGGTTTCCTGGAAGAAGATCAGGAAGACGAAGAGCACGCAGGCGCTTCTGAGCCGGATCAGGTCGATCCGGATCCAGTATTCCACGGATCCGTCATTCAGAAAGAATGTCAGGACAAAAAAGATCGGAAAGAATCAGACGAAGATCACGCTGAATCTGAAAAAGAAGAAGACCTGGTATATCCGTGCGCGGTATGAGGGCAAGGGAGGCGCCGTTTCCGCGTGGAGCGGAGTAAAGAAGGTCAGTACAGCCCTTCGCGCATAGAGGGATATGTTCCGTTTTCCGCAAAGAGCAGGAATTCGATCCCGTTCTGATCACAGTTTCTGGTTCTTTTCACCTTTTGATATTTTGTGAAATTGTAGGTAAAGAGAACAAAGGGCGCCTCCTTGTTTTTGGTCAGATCTTTGCGGATCACCGTGATCTTTTTCGGACTGTTTTTCTTCGGATCCATGAGATAAGAATAAGTGATCAGGCTGTCACGCGTTTTGACAGAGGTGATATATCCGGCAGAATTGTACTTGCGTGTAACCTTATAGTCAGCCTGATCCTCTGACTGGAAGGATTCTGTCCTGGATTTGATATTGCCGTTTTTATAGTACCGTGTTTTGGACGAATAGATGTCGCCGTTCTCGTCCCATGTCTCCTCGATGATCCGGCCGTTTTTATCTGCCTTCAGGGTACCGGTTATCCCATTCTTTCTGTCGGAAAAGGATGCCTTTCCTTTTTTCCACTGATACAGAGCGGCTGTATCAGTGGATCCCCTGAACGCTCTTTTTTCCAGCTGATCCTCCCTGTAGCTGTACGTTGTCTGACTGGAGAGCAGCGCTGCATAGGAGAAGGCGGACTTTGTGATACGGTTTCCCTTCCAGGACCAGGAACGGATGAGCGGACCGGCCCCTGTCGTACTTCCTGCGATTCTGTAATCCTCGAGCTTCGTGATCCTGCCATCGCTCTTATAGGAGATGGATACGTTCCGTTCGACGGATGCCTCTTCATTATCCGGATAATAGGTGATGGTTCCTTTGACGGGCGCATATACGCCGGCTGCCATAACAGCGGCCGGGAGCATGGCAATGATCAGGCATGCGCCCAGGATCATGGCCAGACGCCTTGCAGCAGTGGTCTTTTTCATTTCTTCTTCTCCTCCGTATACGTTACTCTATTCACGGCCTCTTCCCCACAGACCGTGAACCGTAACAATTATACAGGTTCTTCCGAAAAAAGTACATTGATGCAGAAAATGTGGTCAATTCGCGCTATACGAATCCCCAAAAATCAGTTATAGTTAACGCAATTCCAAATTGCGTTAACTATAACTGATCCTTTAGAAAACCATCTTTTCAGAGTGTTGTCGGAGGCTGCGATTATGAAACTGAGTGAATGGAAGGAAAGAGTAACTACTGCGGAATTCGTGAAGAAGATCCGTCCGCTGTATGCGGAAAAGGCAGGGGCGAACGCGGCGCGCTACGGAGCGCTTCTGAAGCTTTACGAGGAGACCTTCCGTGAGGAGGATGAGATCAGCCTGTTTTCCGCTCCGGGAAGGACGGAGATCGGTGGAAACCACACGGATCATGAGCACGGGCGCGTACTTGCCGCTTCCGTGGATCTGGATACCATCGCTGCCGTTTCCCTTACGAAGGACAACAGGATCCAGGTTCTTTCGGAAGGGTATCCCATGTGCGAGATTGATCTGGAGGACATGGCGATCAGAGAGTCCGAGTTTAACACGACAGCAGCCCTGATCCGCGGCGTCGCGGCAAAGTTTGTATCCATGGGCTGCAAGGTCAGGGGGTTCCGTGCGGTCGTTTCGTCTACGGTACTCCCCGGATCCGGCCTGAGCTCTTCGGCTGCCTTTGAGGTGCTGATCGGCACGATCATCAACCACCTTTTCTTTGAGGATAAGGCGGACGCGGTAAAGATCGCCCAGATCGGACAGTATGCGGAGAATTATTACTTTGGCAAGCCGTCCGGGCTGATGGACCAGATGGCATCCTCTGTCGGAAACCTGATTACCATCGATTTCAGGGATCCGGAGAATCCGGTTGTCAAAAAGCTGAATATGGATTTCGAGAAAACCGGACTGAAGCTGTGCATTATCAACTGCTGGGCCAGCCATGCAGACCTGACCGGCGAGTATGCGGCCGTTCCGGTGGAAGAGCAGAAGGTTGCGGGCCATTTTGGCAAAAAGGTGCTTCGCGAAGTGGACAAAAAAGACTTTTTCAGCGCGCTTCCGGAGCTTCGCAGGGAATACGGGGACAGAGCCGTGCTGAGATGCATTCATTTTTACGGGGACAATGACCGTGTCCCGCAGCAGGTTGAAGCGCTTGAGACGGGGGATATTGACCGTTTCCTTGCGCTTGTGAAGGAATCGGGAAGATCGTCCTGGATGTATCTTCAGAATATCGTTCCGACGGGAGCCAATGAACACCAGGAGATGGCGGTCGCGCTGGCGCTGTGCGATGAGCTTCTGAAGGGACAGGGGGCGTACCGTGTCCATGGCGGCGGCTTCGCCGGAACCTGCCAGGCTTTTGTACCGGAGGACAGGATCGAAGCATTTACCGCGAATATGAACCAGCTGCTTGGCGCGGGGAGCTGCCATGTGCTGAATATCCGGCCGGTCGGCGGAACGGTGGTCGGATAAAGACAGAAGGAGGAGAAGATGAGAATACTGGTTACGGGCGGAGCCGGATTCATCGGCAGCCATACATGCGTAGAGCTTCTGAATGCGGGCTATGAGGTTACGGTCATTGACAATCTCTATAATTCCAGCCGGAAGGCGGTTGACCGTGTGAAGGAGATCACCGGGAAGACGCTGGACTTTATCGAGGGTGATATCCTGGATAAGGATTGCCTGGACCGGATCTTTGAGACGCAGAAGATCGACGCGGTGATTCATTTTGCGGGACTGAAGGCAGTCGGCGAGTCCGTGAGAATGCCGGTGGAGTACTATTCCAACAATATTACCGGTACACTGACTCTGGTGAAGAGTATGCGTGAGCATGACTGTAAGAATATCATCTTCAGCTCGAGCGCGACCGTTTACGGGGATCCTGCTTTTGTCCCGATTACCGAAGAGTGCCCGAAGGGAGTCTGCACGAATCCGTATGGCTGGACAAAATGGATGCTGGAGCAGATTCTGACGGATGTGCATACCTCTGATCCGGAATGGAATGTCATCCTTCTTCGCTACTTCAACCCGATCGGCGCTCATCCGTCGGGAATGATCGGCGAGGATCCGAAGGGGATTCCGAACAACCTGGTTCCGTATATCGCACAGGTCGCGATCGGAAAGCTGGAGAAACTGAACGTATTCGGGGATGACTATGACACGCCGGATGGAACGGGTGTGCGTGACTATATCCATGTAGTAGATCTGGCACGCGGGCATGTGAATGCGGTCGCGAAGCTTGCGGACAGGGAAGGGGTTTGCGTCTATAATCTCGGAACGGGCCATGGATATTCCGTGCTGCAGGTTGTGGAGGCATTCGGCAAGGCGTGCGGCCATCAGGTTCCCTATGTGATCAGGCCGCGCAGGGAAGGCGATATCGCCACCTGCTACTGTGATCCAGGAAAAGCCGCGAAGGAGCTGAACTGGACCGCCAGGTTCGGGATCGAGGAGATGTGCCGCGATTCCTGGAACTGGCAGAGCAAAAACCCGAACGGCTACCGGGACTGAGATCCCCCGGGAAGCGGATGGAGAGTCAGGACGATGAAATGGATAAAATTCAGGCTGAAGACGACCACCCAGGCGGAAGACATTGTGATCTGCGCTCTTGCGGACGCCGGCGTGGAAGGGGCGCAGATTGAGGATCAGGTGCCTCTGAGCGAGGAGGATCTGCAGCAGATGTTCGTGGATATTCCTCCTGTCCCCGGTCCGGATGACGGCACTGCTTTCCTGACCTTCTATCTGGATGAGGACGAGGATGTGGATGCCGTTCTTGCGAGAGTGGAGGAGGAACTGGCGGTTCTGCGCCGGTTTTCCGACATCGGCCCGTGTACGATCGAGCGCTCCGAGACGGAGGATACGGACTGGATCAATAACTGGAAACAGTATTTCCACCAGTTTACGGTGGATGAATTCCTTGTAGTTCCCTCCTGGGAGGAGGTTCGTCCGGAGGATGCGGGAAAGAGGATCCTGCATATCGACCCGGGTACCGCGTTCGGAACCGGGATGCACGAGACAACGCAGCTGTGCATGAGACAGCTGAAAAAGTACGTCACTGCGGGCTGTGAGGTACTTGATGTGGGAACCGGAAGCGGGATTCTCGGAATCGCTGCCCTGATGCTGGGTGCCGGGCATGTGTTCGGAACGGATCTGGATCCATGCGCGATGGATGCGGTGCGCGGGAATCTGGAGGCCAATGGGATCGACAGCTCCCGGATGCAGGCGGTGATCGGCAATCTGATCGACGATCCGGCGGTGCAGGAGATGGCCGGATCCGGGAAGTATGATATTGTGACGGCCAATATTCTCGCCCCGGTTCTCGTCGAGCTGACTCCGCGGATTGTTCCCTGCCTGAAAGAGGGAGGGATCTATATCACATCGGGGATTCTCGATGAGAAGGAGGCGGATGTCACCGGGGCATGCCGCAGGGCAGGCCTGAAGGTGGTGGAGGTGACGCGGCAGGGCGAGTGGGTCAGTGTGACCGCGCAGCGCTCGCAATGACAGAAGTCCCTTCCGCCGGCACAGAACACCTGCTGCCGGCACAGAATACCTGCCGATGGCAGACAGTGTCGTCGATCGGCACCCAACGATGGAAAACAGCTGCTGCAGATTAAGAAGCATAATCGATATGTACCGCTTTTTTATAGAGGATCGGAATATCAACAGGGAAAACGGCATCTGCCGGATCACCGGCAGCGACGTGAACCATATCGCGAACGCTCTTCGGATGAAGAAGGGAGAGCAGCTGCTCCTGAGCAGCGGAGCGATGGATGATCCGGTGGAATACCTGTGTGAGATCGATGAGATTCGATCTGATGAGGTGCTCTGCCGGATTCTGGATCTTCAGAAGAATGCCAGAGAGCTGCCCTCCAGGCTGTTTCTGTTTCAGGCGCTTCCGAAGGGCGACCGCTTTGAGACTGTGATTGAGAAGGGCGTCGAACTGGGGGTGCATGAGATCATTCCCGTTCTGTCTGCCAGAACGATCGTAAAGCTGGATGAGAAGCGTGCCGCGAAGAAGACTGTGAGGTGGAATGCGCTCGCACTCGCTGCGGCGAAACAGTCCAAACGCGCATTTGTCCCGAAGGTTTCAGGGCCTGTGTGCTGGGCGGACGCGCTTGATCTGGCCAGGGGGCTTGACAGAATTCTGGTTCCGTATGAGAATGCGGAGGGGATCGGGCATACCAGGAAGGTTCTCTCTTCTCTTAAGCCGGGGGAATCTGTCGGGATCTTCATCGGGCCGGAGGGCGGATTCGAGGAAAATGAGATCAGCCGGCTTGCGGAATGCGGCGCGGACGTGATCACGCTTGGCCATCGGATTCTCAGGACGGACACGGCAGGGATCGCGGTGCTGTCCGTCCTGATGCTTCAGCTTGAGACAGATCCCTGATTCAGTGATTCCCATGAATCACATCATTTGTTTATTTTTTCATAGAAGGAACTCATGGAAGCATATCTGGATAATTCTGCTACGACGCCTGTCTCGGAAAGCGTCAGCCGCATCGTTTTACAGGCGATGACGGAAAACTACGGCAATCCTTCCTCGAAACACCTGAAGGGAGTCGAGGCGGAGCGGCTGGTGCGCGAGGCAAGGGAGAAGATCGCCGGGACGATGCATGTGTCGCCGGGCGAGATTTTTTTTACATCCGGTGGAACGGAATCGAATAACTGGGCGCTGATCGGCAGCGCATTGGCAAACAGACGCAGCGGAAACCATATCATCACAACCGCCGTTGAGCATGCAGCTGTGCTGCAGCCCCTTGCGTTCCTGGAGGAAATGGGGTTTCAGATCACGCATCTTCGCGTGGACGCTCACGGCCGCATCAGCCCGGAAGAGCTTCAGTCGGCTCTGACAGAGGAAACGATCCTGGTCTCCATCATGTATGTGAATAATGAGATCGGGGCGGTGGAACCGGTTGAGGAAGCGGGGCGGATCATCCGGGACTGGAACCGTGCGCATCACCGGGAGGTGATCTTTCATGTGGATGCCATCCAGGCGTACGGGAAATACAGAATCGCTCCGAAGCGGACCGGAATCGATCTGCTGTCGGTCAGCGGCCACAAGATCCATGGACCGAAAGGAAGTGGGTTTCTGTATATCAGGCAGAAGACGAAGATCCGGCCGGTGATCTTCGGCGGAGGCCAGCAGGGCGGCATGCGGTCCGGGACGGACAACGTCCCCGGGGCGGCAGGCCTGGGGGAAGCCGCGGCGCAGGCTTATCAGGAGTTTGACCGAAAGGTTTCCCGGATGCGCAGCTGCTCCCGGCGTCTGACCGAAGGCCTGAAGGGGCTGGAGGGAACCCATCTGATCTCGAATGAAGAGGAGGCACTGGGAGCGCCGCATATTGTGAGCTGCGCATTTGAAGGGGTGCGGGCGGAAGTGCTGCTTCACGCGCTGGAGGACAGGGGCGTGTATGTCTCATCCGGTTCCGCCTGCTCTTCCAATAAAAAGATCCCTGTCAGCCCGGTGCTTCAGGAGATTCACCTGAGACGGGATCTGCTGGAGTCGGCGATCCGGTTCAGCTTCAGCAGCCGGACGACGGAAGAGGAGATCGACTACGCGCTTGAGTCTCTGGGAGAACTGCTTCCGGTACTTCGCAGATACAAACGCAGGTGAAAGGATAATGACTATGGTATTCAAAACGTTCTTGCTGAAATACGGAGAGATCGGCATCAAGGGGAAAAACCGCGGTCAGTTTGAGGACGCGCTCGTCACCCAGGTGCGGCATGCTCTTTCAAAGGTGGAAGGGGAATATGAGGTCAGCAAGGAACAGGGCCGTATCTATGTCAATGTGCAGGGGGACGATAACAGCTTTGATCCGGATGAGGCAGTGGAAGCGCTGCAGAAGGTGTTCGGCCTGGTGGGGATCTGCCAGGTGCTGAAGGCGCCGGTCGCCGATCCGGACGTCATCGCAGAGGACGCGGTTCGCTATATGGCGAAGACGTATGGCCTTGCTCCGGCACAGGGAAGCGCCGGGGCGCCGGGAGAGGAGATTCTTCCGGATGCGGACGCACTTTCCTTTAAGGTTCATACGAGAAGAGCGAACAAACAGTATCCGATGAGCTCCATGGAGGTGGACGCGCTGGTGGGAGAGAAGCTGCTTGGCGCATTTCCCGGGAAGCTGAAGGTGGATGTCCATCATCCTGACGTGATGCTGCATATCGAGATCCGAGAGGAGGTTTACATCTACTCAAAGATCATACCGGGTCCGGGAGGAATGCCGGTCGGGACGAACGGACGGGCGCAGCTGCTTCTGTCCGGCGGGATCGATTCTCCGGTTGCCGGCTGGATGATCGCAAAGAGAGGCGTGGCTCTGGATGCCACCTACTTCCACGCGCCGCCCTACACCTCGGAGCGGGCGAAGCAGAAGGTTGTCGATCTGGCAAAGCTGGTCGCACGCTATTCGGGGCCGATCCGCCTGCATGTGATAAACTTTACGGATATTCAGCTTGCGATCTATGAGAAGTGCCCCCACGACGAGCTGACGATCATCATGCGCCGTTATATGATGAAGATCGCGGAAGCGATGGCGAAAAAGGACGGTTCGATGGGCCTGATCACAGGAGAGTCGATCGGGCAGGTCGCGAGCCAGACGATCCAGAGCCTGGTCTGCACGGATGAGGCGGCGACCATGCCGGTATTCCGCCCGCTGATCGGATTCGACAAACAGGATATTATCGATCTGTCTCTGAAGATCGATACTTATGACACGAGCATCCAGCCCTTTGAGGATTGCTGCACGATCTTTGTCGCGAAGCATCCTGTGACAAAGCCCCGCCTTGATATCATACAGAAAAGCGAGGAGCGGCTGGCGGACGTGATTGATGAGCTGATGGAGCAGGCTGTAAACAGTGCGGAGACGATCCGGATCTCCTGAGCCTGACACGTTTCTGTCAGGAACGGTACAGGTCCGGAGACAGGAAAACAGCTGCCGGTGAGCGGCAGCTGCAAACTGGCAGATTGATTCACCTGGAGATCAGATCATATAGGGCTTCAGGGTTTCCAGGATCTCATCCAGATTCTCCTCTGCGTGGATGCTGAGATCGATCGGCTTCGAGAGATCGAGACTGAAGATTCCCATGATGGACTTCGCATCGATGACATATCTTCCGGAGACGAGATCGAAATCATTGTCAAACTTCGTGATGTCATTCACGAAGGCCTTGACTTTATCAATGGAATTGAGAGAAATCTGTATTGTCTTCATAACGTTTAACCTCCAAAACCTGCAGTTTATGTCCTTCCTCGCCAGAGGCGACTTATATAAACGAATTGCGCAATATTCTGTCCCATTCTATCCTCATAGCCGGGAAAAGTCAAGACGAACGGAACAGGTTACCCCTGATCAGTCGGAGGATCGTGGTGAGTTTTATCGGAAAGCGTGCGGCGCTGCATACGCTGGGCTGCAAGGTAAATGAATATGAGACGGATGCGATGCGTGCCTCTTTGGAGCAGGCGGGCTTTTCCATCGTTGATTTCAGAGAATGCGCGGACGTCTATGTGATCAACACCTGTTCTGTGACAAATATCGCGGACCGCAAGAGCAGGCAGATGATCAGCAGGGCGAAACGGCACAATCCGGACGCGGTGGTAGTCGCGGCAGGCTGTTATGTCCAGACCGCGCTGGAGCGGACCGGGAAAAATGTGGACGCGGATATCCTGATCGGTTCGGGGCGGAAAAGCGCTCTGGTGGAGGAGCTTGAGCGGTATTTCAGGGCAATGGAAGAGGCACAGAGATCCTCCGGCATGCCGGGGACAGATCCTGGTGCCCGGGGTTCCTCACCCGTGCAGGAAAAGGGATCTGCCGCGATCCGGGAAGTGAGCGATGTCATGAAAGAGCGCTCGTACGAGGAACTGTCGCTTCCGCGGATCGAAGGCCATACACGGGCCTGGATCAAGGTGCAGGACGGGTGTAATCTGTTCTGCAGCTACTGTATCATTCCCTTTGCGAGGGGGCGGATCCGAAGCCGGAGAATGGAGGATATCCTGGAGGAGGTTGCAAGGCTCGCGTCCCAGGGGATCCGGGAAGTTGTTCTGACGGGGATTCATCTTTCTTCTTACGGGGTGGATCATGCCGGCGACGTGACCGAGGCTTATGGCGGGGACGGATCCTCGAAAACCTGGCAGGAAAGATCGCGGCTGATCGATCTGATCGAGGCGGTTGCGGAAATCGAAGGGATCGGGCGGATCCGCCTTGGGTCATTGGAGCCGACGATCGTTACGGAAGCATTTGTCCGCCGGATCAGCCGGATCGGCAAGATATGCCCGCATTTTCATCTCTCTCTTCAAAGCGGATGCGACAGTGTCCTGAAACGAATGAACCGGCATTATACGACGGAGGAGTATCTGGACTGCCTCAATCGTTTACGGCGCGCATTTGACGCGCCGGCGATCACCACGGATGTGATCGTCGGCTTTCCCGGAGAGAGCGAAGAGGAGTTCGCGTGCACGAAGCAGTTTCTGGAGAAGGCACGGCTCTATGAGACACACCTGTTCCGGTATTCCATGCGGGCAGGAACGAAGGCGGCCCGCATGCCGGATCAGATTCCGGAAAAGGAAAAAGAGAGAAGACTGGCGATTCTCGCTGCGCTGGACCGAAGGATGAGGGCTGCTTACGAACAGTCCCGGGAGGGAAAGGAAGCGGAGGTTCTGTTCGAGGAGATCACGCGGTTCGAGGGAAAAAGTGTGTACACAGGCTATTCAAGAGAGTATATCAGGGTTTACGCAGAATCGGCGGAGGATCTGCGCGGCCAGGTCAGGAGGGTCGTTGTGGGGAAGCACTGCCGCGCTTATGTCTGAGGCTGCGCACAGACTGCATCCGGGCGTCCGGGGTATTCAGGGAACGATCCTTTCATGCTCCGGCCTGCGGATGGCTTCCCCATCGCAAACCTGTAGCCCACTCCGGCTGAGCTCTTTGCCGACTGCGATCGGCGTCCGGGG
>CAJOQO010000321.1 GCA_905236545.1 uncultured Lachnospiraceae bacterium | reverse complement strand
TAGTAGGGCAAAGATCTCAGCGTCGTTCCTGCTATGGTTTGCTTATGGGGAAGCCACCACTCCGGCCTTGTGCGATGCCTGCCGCAGACCGCTCCCTGGGCGTCATGAGACAGCCGCAGGCCGCTCCCTGAGCACCATGAGAAGGTCACAGGGGTTCCTGAGCGGCAGACTTTCGGGGGTCGGAGCGAAGGAACCCCTGTGGCTGCCGTAAAGTGGCCGGGGTGTGACGAGTAACGAACGGTGACAGAAGCGGCAACAGCCAGAGAGCAGCCTTTACTTTAACAGTTTGCTTTGATAAAATAACTAAGTTCAAATGAATGAACGAAATAACCGGAATAACCGAGATAACCGGAATGAACGCATGTATGCATGCAGGAACGCACGCAGGCACGCATGCGCGAAAAAGAACTGACGGAATCGTATTGGGAGAAGCTATGGGAAGAGAGCATTTGGGAAGCCGTCTCGGGTTTATTCTCCTGAGCGCGGGATGCGCGGTCGGATGCGGCAATGTATGGAAGTTCCCGTGGATCACGGGACAAAACGGCGGAGGCGCATTTGTGCTGGTCTACATCATCTGCCTGGTGCTGCTGGGGCTTCCGGTGATGACGATCGAATTCTCGATCGGTCGCGCGGCGCAGGCCAGTCCGGTCAGGATGTATCAGAAGCTGGAGAAAAAAGGGCAGAAATGGCATCTGCACGGATATCTTGCCTTGATCGGCAATTTCTGCCTGATGGCATTTTATACCGTGGTGACAGGCTGGATCCTGTATTATTTCGTAGACTTTCTGATCGGAAAGACCGGGAACCTCGGATTCGAAACCATGATCAAAAACCCGGGCCTGAATGTGGAATATCTGGCAGTGGTGGTCGTGATCGCGTTTCTGCTGCTGTCCTTTGACATCACAAAAGGCCTCGAGCGCATCACCAAGTATATGATGGTCGCGCTCCTTTGCCTGATCCTGGTGCTGGCAGTGCGCAGCTGTACGCTGGAAAATGCGGCAGAGGGAATAAAGTTTTATCTGCTTCCGGACTTTTCAAAGATTACGTTCAACGTCATTGTGTCCGCGATGAACCAGGCCTTCTTTACCCTGTCGGTCGGCATCGGCACCATGGCGATCTTCGGAAGCTATATCGGAAAAGAGCGTTCTCTCATGGGCGAGTCGGTCAATGTGATCGTTCTGGATACCTTTGTCGCGATCATGTCCGGCCTGATCATCTTCCCGTCCTGCTCGTCACTCGGACTTCAGGTCGATGCGGGTCCCGCACTTCTGTTCAATACGATGGCGGCTGTCTTCAACACCATGGCCGGCGGAAGGATCTGGGGGACGCTTTTCTTCCTGTTTATGACCTTCGCCGCATTGTCTACTGTTCTTGCGGTCTGCGAGAATCTCCTTGCCTGCGTCAGGGAACTGACGGGGTGGAGCAGAAGGAAGGGATCCGTGATTACCGGCATCATCGTCTTTGCGTCTGCGCTGACAACCGCGCTCGGCTACAGTGTGATTCATTTTCAGCCCTTCGCGGAGGGAACCACGTGGCTTGATTTCTGGGACTTCATTGTCAGCACCAATCTGCTGCCGATCGGATCTCTCATCATGACTCTGTTCTGCGTCAGCTCCCGTTTCGGCTGGGGCTGGGATAACTTTAAGAAGGAAGCGAACGCAGGAAAAGGACTGAAGGTTCAGGACTGGATGAAACCGATCTTCCAGTTCCTGGTTCCGATTGCTGTAATCGGACTTTATGTGATCGGACTGATTCATTTTCAGTGGAAATGAGCTGCGGTGAAGAGTCTGCAAAGCGACGCGAGAAGCGTAAGGAGCATGATATTTCATCTGCGGCGGAAGATACCGGAATCTGTCTCATAAAGAAAAGGGGGCGAATAGAATGAAAGAGCTTAGAAGATCTGCAACGGACTGCAAGTTATTCGGAGTATGCGGAGGTCTCGCGGAATACTTCAACATCGATTCCAACCTGATCCGCCTGATCTGGGTTGGCATATCGCTGTTTGCCGGCATGGGCGTTCTGCTGTATTTTATTGCGGCGGTCATCATGCCGAAGGCGGATACAGGGGAGAGGGATCTGAAGGATGTTCTGCATCCGGAGGACAGCGGAAAGAGCACTTCGGATTAATGCCTGAAAACAGAATCAATCAGTGTTTCCCTGAATGACGGCATGAATAAAAAAGTTGCGACGGAACGAGAGGACAAAGAATGAATATCGTACAGACAATCGCTGCGGAACAGAATATACAGGCCTGGCAGGTTGAGGCGGTCATCCGGCTGATCGATGAGGGAAATACGATCCCGTTCATTGCCAGATACCGTAAGGAGGCACACGGAACGCTGGATGATACCCAGCTGCGTGCGCTGGACGAACGTCTCAGGTATCTGAGGGCGCTCGAGGAGCGCCGCGGCGTGATCCTCGCGTCCATCGAGGAGCAGGGGAAGCTGACGCCTGAGCTGAAAAAGAAGATCGAGGAGGCGCCTGCCCAGTCTGCTTTGGAGGATCTGTATCTGCCGTACCGTCCGAAGCGGCGTACAAGGGCGCTGATCGCGAAGGAGAGAGGGCTGGAGCCTCTTGCGCAGGAGCTTCTGTCCGGGGAGCTGAAGTGCCCGGCGCTGGAAAGGGCTGAGGCGTTTGTGAATCCGGAGAAGGAAGTGAAGGACGCGGCGGAAGCATTGCGCGGAGCGGAGGATATCATTGCCGAACAGATCTCTGACCGGGCGGAGATCCGCGCCGCGGTTCGTGAAAAGACCTTTGAATCCGCAGTGGTCGTATCCGAGGTCCGGAAGGATATGGAGGATCCCGAGTCGGTTTACGAGAGGTATTTCCATTATGAAGAGGCAGCGGCTAAGATTCCGGGACACCGGATCCTGGCGCTGAACCGCGGGGAAAAGGAGAAGGTTCTGTCCGTCAGCCTGCGTGTCGATGAGGATGCGATGATCCGGACGATCGAATATCTGGTTATCCCGAAGGAGATCAGCCGGGGAGCCGGCGGGGAGAACTTTTCGCTTGCGCCGCTTCGGGAGACCTGCGCGGACGCTTACCGCAGGCTGATCGCGCCGGCCATTGAAAGAGAGCTGCGAAACCATCTGACGCAGAGGGCGGAGGATGGCGCGATCGATGTCTTTGGGAAAAACCTGCGCCAGCTGCTGATGCAGCCTCCGATCGCAGGAAGAGTCGTGCTCGGCTGGGATCCTGCATTTCGAACCGGCTGCAAGATCGCCGTTGTGGACAGCACCGGAAAGGTGCTTGACACGACGGTTGTCTATCCGACCGCGCCGACCACCCCGGCGAAGATCGAAGCTGCCAAACAGACCATCAAGAAGCTGATCTCCAGGTATCATGTTACGCTGATCTCCTGCGGGAACGGTACCGCTTCCAGAGAATCGGAGCAGGTGATCGCGGAGATCCTGTCGGAGCTGAGGGATCCGGGGGTTCAGTATGTCATCGTCAATGAGGCGGGAGCTTCCGTATATTCCGCCAGCAAGCTGGCGGCCGAGGAATTCCCGCAGTTTGACGTGGGGCAGAGAAGCGCCGCCTCGATTGCCAGGAGACTTCAGGATCCGCTGTCGGAGCTCGTCAAGATCGATCCGAAATCGATCGGTGTGGGCCAGTATCAGCATGACTGTGATCAGAAGAAGCTGGGCGAGAAGCTGGAGGGCGTGGTGGAGGACTGCGTCAACCAGGTGGGAGTTGACCTGAACACCGCATCCGTTTCGCTTCTTGAGTATGTTTCCGGGATCACCAGGAAGACTGCGCGCTCTATCGTTCAGTGGAGAGATGAAAACGGAAGGTTTACGGACAGGAAGCAGCTTTTGAAGGTTGCCGGGCTCGGGCCGAAGGCGTTCCAGCAGTGTGCCGGTTTCCTGAGGATCCGCGGGGGAAAGAATCCGCTTGACATGACGGGGGTTCATCCGGAATCCTACGATGCCGCCCTGCGTCTTCTGGAGAAGCTTGGCTTCGGCATGGAGGATGTAAAGGACGGCAGGATCCACGGGCTGACCGGAAGGATGAAGAACCGCGCGGAGGCGGAGGAGACTGCGAAGGAGCTTGGAACCGGTACGGAAACGCTGATCGATATCGCGCAGGAGCTGGAGAAGCCGGGGCGGGATCCCAGAAGCGATATGCCGAAGCCGGTTCTGCGCTCGGACGTTCTTTCCATGGAGGATCTCAGGAGCGGCATGATCCTGAGCGGAACCGTGCGCAATGTCATCGACTTTGGCGCATTTGTCGATATCGGCGTCCATCAGGACGGGCTTGTGCACATATCGCAGATGAGCGATACGAAGTTTGTCAGGCACCCGCTGGACGTTGTGTCGGTGGGCGATATTGTTAAGGTGAAGGTTCTCTCTGTCGATCCTGACCGTAAGAGGATCGCTCTGACCATGAAGCTCGGAGAAGACGCGCCGGCGTCCGGAAAGGAAGGAAGAGACGCAAAGAGTGCCGGCCGTGCCGGAGGCGGAAATGGAAGAAGTGCGGGACGCGCCGGAGGCGGAAATGGAAGAAGCACAGGCCGCGCCGGAAGCGGAGACGGAAGAAGTGCAGGCCGCGTGGGAAGCGGAGATGGAAGAAGCGCCGGCCGTGCGGGAAACGGAGATAGAAAAAGCGCGGGACTGGATCTGTCTGCCCTCATGAATAAATGGAATTGAGCCCGAAAGGCCCGTATTCCCGATGAGCAATGACGATAAGGCGGAAGATCAGGAATAACAGGCAGTAACAGGACAGACAGTACAATATGCAAATCTCATATCTCAGGAAAGAAGAAAGGAAGGACATATCATGAAAAAAGCAGGGACTTTGATTCTTGGCACGCTTCTCGCATTATCCTTGAGTGCGGCGGTACCGGCAGCGGAAACGGAAGGGAAGGCGGAAGAGAAGACGGTGATCAAAACGGCTGGCATAAGTATCGATATGCCGGAGGAAGTACATGAAACGAAGGGGTACATTGAGGGCGCTCCGCTTGGTGCGCTGGATGAGGACCGCCATGTTTATATGATGGCCTTCTATTATGTGGGCATGCCGGCTGATACTGTCAGGACCCTCCTGACCTCCGAGGATCTGACGGAGGAAGAGATAAAGGACGTACAGAAGAAGCAGACCTATCTTGCAAGTGTTCTCGCGACAGATAAAGACCTTGATACAGCGCTGAAAGCCCTTGAGGAACAGATCAGCGAAAAGCTTCAGGTCGACAGGGAGAAGATTGAGGAGCTGGGACAGGGGGATGGATTTACATTCTACAGCGTTCCGTTTATAAAGGATGGATTTGACGCCGCGGTCGGGGATGAGTACGCGGAGGAAGCCGAAAAGCTGGAGCAGACTTTGATTGCGGCGGAAAAAGAAGCGGACTTTTTTGAACCGGAGGATCTGTTGAAGGAAATGTCCGGCATGAAGCTCCAGTTTACAACCAAAGATCTGGAAGGCAATACCGTGACGAGTGAGGAGCTTTTCTCTCCGAATAAGATTACCATGGTGAACTGCTGGGGTACGTGGTGTCATTTCTGCGTGGGAGAGATGGCGGAGCTGGCACAGATTCATACCAGAATACAGGAGAAGGGCTGCGGTATTGTCGGTATGGAATTTGAGTATCAATATGATGAGGATACTCTTGCTGAGGCCGCTCAGATCATGCAGGAAAACGGAACGAATTATCCGAATGTCATCATGCCTGATGAAATCATGGACAGGGTGATGGAATTCCCGACCACATTCTATGTAGATTCGGAAGGTAATATCCTCGGAATTCCTGTCACAGGACCGGCTGTGGATAAGTATGAAAAGATTCTTGACGGGTACCTTGCAGGCGGCGGGACGAGCGCGGAGACCGAAGCAGAGAAACCAGATACAGCTGCGTCTGCGGATGAAGCTGCAGTGTCTGCTCCTGTTGTATACAGTGTTACCGTAAAAGATGAGAATGGACCTGTAGAGGGAGCCGTGATTCAGTTCTGTGATGATTCGAGCTGCAGTATGGAGACCACGGATGGGGAAGGTGTAGCGAAGCACGAAGGGCCAGCCGGAAACACCTATGAGATTCATGTTCTGGTTGCGCCGGAAGGCTATGCGGAAGATGAAACAACGTATAAGCTGGAAGGCACTGCGAATCTGGATATTACACTGAAGAAAGCGGAGTGAAACCGGAGAACAGCGCTGAAGAAGGCGGAGTGAAACCGGACACGGCGGCAGAGGAGTCCGGACGGCGGAATGAGCGGAAGGATGGAGGAATCAAGAGCCTATTATGACAAATGTCCTGGAGTATCTGGAATCTACAGCCGGAAAGGATGGCGGCAGGATCGCCGTGTGTGACGGGAATAAGGAGTATACCCGCAGCCGGCTGATGGATCTGAGCCGGAGAGTGGGAAGCGCTCTCCTGGGAATCACCGAAAGGCGAAGTCCGGTGATCGTTTTCATGGAAAAAAACGTGGACACACTGACGGCGTTTTTCGGGATCGTCTACGCGGGCGCATTTTATACGCTGATCGATCCGCAGCTCCCGTCCCTGCGTCAGAGACAGGTTCAGGACAGCCTGAAAGCGAGCGTGGTTCTGACGGACCAGGAGTATCTGGAACGGGCAAAGGAGGTTTTTCCCGAGTGCAGGATTCTTGACATCGAGACTCTGGAAAAGGGAGAGATCGATCCGGACGGACTTAGCAGGGTACGCGGGCGTCATCTCGACACGGATCCGCTCTATGTCAATTTTACCTCAGGCTCGACAGGCGTTCCGAAGGGGGTTCTGATCTGCCATCGCTCGGTTCTTGACTTTATTGGAGTTTTTGTCGGCCTGTTTGGGATCCGGGAGGACGATGTGATCGCGAACCAGGCGCCGTTTGATTTTGATGTTTCCGTAAAGGATATCTACAGCGCGATGTGCTGCGGCGCGAAGCTGGTGCTTGTTCCGCGGCCGCTGTTTACGACGCCTGCGCCCCTGCTTGACTTCCTGTGTGAACAGAAGCCGACGGTGATGATCTGGGCAGTCTCCGCGCTGTGCCTGGTCAGCGCATTTCACGGACTGGAGTACAGGGTTCCGGAAACGGTCAGGCTGGTGATGTTCAGCGGAGAGGTCATGCCCATGAAGCGGCTGAGAGACTGGATGGATCATCTTCCTCAGGCGGAGTTTGTGAATCTGTACGGTCCGACGGAGATTACCTGCAACTGTACCTGGCACAGGATCGACCGGGAGAGGGACTATACGGACGGGATTCCGATCGGGCGCTCCTTCCCGAATGAAGAGACTTTCCTTCTCGACGAGAAGGATCAGGAGATCACGCAGAGCGGACAGACGGGAGAGATCTGCGTCAGAGGGACGGCAGTCGGGCTGGGCTACTGGAATATGGCGGAGCAGACCAGACAGCGGTTCCGGGATGATCCACGTACGCCGGAGTATTCCTCCGTGATCTATGCAACCGGTGACCTTGGCCGGTACAATGAGCAGGGTGAGCTTCTTTTCTGCGGAAGAAGGGATGACCAGGTCAAATACATGGGGCACCGCATCGAGCTGGCGGAGATCGAGCTGGCGATGAACAGGGTTCCGGGAGTTGAGCGGAGCTGCTGTCTCTTTGATGAGAAAAAGGAGCGGCTGCACGGATTCTACTGCGGGGAGATCGACCTGAAGAATCTGGCCCGGATCCTGAAGGAGCAGCTGCCGGTGTTTATGGTTCCGGGGCGCTTGCATCGCCTGGAAGCATTGCCGGTGACAGGCCGCGGAAAGATTGACCGCAAGGCGCTGCGGGAGAATTTCTGACAGACGCGGAAGCGGCATCTGCCTGTCGTGCAGAAGAAAACCGTCCTTCGTACAGGGAATGACCGGCTGCCGTATACCGTGCAGAAGAAAACCGTCTTTCGTGCAGGCGCAGCCGTCTGCCGGAAGATGGGTTTGCCGGGCAGGAAAGGATAAGAATGGAACAGAAAGCATTGGCGGAACTGCTGGAGCAGTATCCGACCCCGCTGTACGTATTCGAAGAGCGTTTGCTGAAGGAGAGAGTGCGCTATCTCCGTTCATGGCTGCCGGAAAACGTCAGCCTGTGTTTCGCGGTCAAGGCGAATCCATTTCTGGGCGGATTCCTGACAGACTGCGTGGAACGGTTTGAGATTTGTTCTCCCGGTGAGATGTATCTGTGTGAGAAGCAGGGGATTCCGGCGGAGCGGTTTGTTCTATCCGGCGTGAACAAGGACGAGGCTTCCATGCGGTACGCCTTTGAACACGGCCTGTGCGGCGGGATCCTTACCGTAGAATCGGTTCATCAGTTTGAACTGATCCGCGCGCTTTCCTCTGAGTACCGGCAAAGGGTCAGGCTGATGCCGCGGCTCACCGGCGGCAGCCAGTTTGGGATGGAAGGACAGGAGATCCTGGACCTTCTGAAGGAATACCGGGATGCGTTTCAGGTTTCCGGGTTGCCGGATGGAAAAGAGCAATCTTCTCAGGCTGCCGGACAGCCGGATGAGGAGAAACTGCTCGTCCTGGCCGGCATCCAGTTTTTCTCCGGCACGCAGAAAACGTCCCTGAAAAAGCACCGCAAAGAGCTGGCTTTGCTGGACGACTTTGTGGACGAGGTCTTCGCTCAGACGGGAGTCCGGGTTCCGGAGCTGGAGTACGGTCCGGGCTTCCCGGCAATGTACTTCTCCGGCGAGACCTTTGATGAGGACGCGTACATGCGGGAGTTTTTCGGGCTGCTTCGCGGGATGCGCTTCCGGGCTCCTGTGACGCTGGAGCTTGGCCGCGGAATCGCCGCGTCCTGCGGGAGCCTGATCACCAGGGTTGCGGATGTGAAATGCAATCACGGGGAGAATTACGCGATTCTGGATTCCGGCATTCACCACCTGACCTATTTCGGGCAGTTCATGGCGATGAAGCATCCGCTCTTTGATCTCTGGCCTGCCCGTGAGGCGTCTCAGGACGACCCGGTCTGGAATCTGTGCGGTTCGCTGTGCACAACGAATGACCTGCTGGTGAAGAAGCTGCCGGTTCATGATCTGAAGATCGGGGATGTCCTGACCTTTCGCAATGCCGGCGCATACTGCATGACGGAGGGGATCTCCCTGTTTCTGAGCAGGGATCTTCCGGCGGTGGTATGGCGGAAGGAGAACGGGGAGAGCATGCTCCTGCGGGACGCGCATCCGGTGTGGCCGCTCAATGGAGGAATGGATCTGTAACGAATCATAGCCTGACATGGCAGCCATGCAGGCGAGAATCATTCAGGAGCTGTACCGGAATCATACAGGGAAACGCTGGTATCATCAGGGAGTCTTTCGTCAAATGACCAGGTTGATCCGGTACAGATCCGAATCAGGAGGACAAATATGGAAAAGCTTTATGAAATTCTTGAAGACATGCAGCCGGAGATTGATTTTCACAGGGAGAAGGCGCTGATCGATGATCATCTTCTGGATTCTCTTACCGTGCTTGCGCTGATTTCGGAGCTCGAGGATGAATTTGACATCTCGATCCCGGCAGTGGAGATCATTCCCGCGAACTTCAATTCCGCTGAAGCGATGTGGAAGCTGATAACCCGTCTGATGGAGGAGTAAAGAGCCTGAGCGGCATTGGAATATCAATGGTTGCTTTTTTGAGAGGGATAAACTAAGATAAATTGTCAGCATGGAACGTCTAAACAACTTATCCTCATGAACTGTCGTGATGCCGGGGCAAAGTTACTTCTGCCACGGCTTCAGGGCTTTTGACTCTTACATCATATCATTGAGCGGATGTAATCTTATGAAATATTGCAGGATGATAATTCTGGCCCTGTTTATGGCAGGCGTGCTGCTTTTTGCCGCAGGCTGCAGCGGCGGATCTTCACCGCCGGGAGAACAGGATCCCTCAGGAAAGAAAGATACGGCGGAAGAAACGGCTTCCGTACGTGATCTCCCGGAGGATGCTTCCACAGAACCTTCGGATCAGACAGAGCCGGATACGGAGGGCGGGGAGAGCATTTCCTTCACCATGTACTTCGTGGATCCGGATTCTTCTCCTTACGCGGAGGGCGGCAGAAAGATCGCGGAGCTGGTCTCGGAGGCGACGGACGGACGGATCCGGATCCGGGTTGAGGCCGGTAGCGAGATGGGCGAGCGGGAGCTGGTGGAGCGCGCCATGGATGGCGAGCTGGACATCGCGACCTGCGCCAATTCTGTCCTGACAAACTATATTCCGCAGATGAATATCCTGGATCAGGCCTATCTGTGGGAGAATGCGCAGGAGGCTCACGCTGCGGTGGACGGGAGGCTCGGAAACCTGATCCGGGAGAGGGCCCTGACGCTGGGGCTTCATGTGATCGGATTTGAAGAGTCCGGGTTCCGCAATACCTTCTCGACAAAGCCGATTGAGAAGATCGATGATTTCAGGGGGATCACGATCCGTACCATGGAGAATAAATATCATCAGGCAGTGTTCGAGGCTTTTGGCGCGAACCCCATCGCGATGCCTTACCCGGAGGTGATGGATGCGCTGAGGGAAGGGAAGATCAACGCCTGTGAGAACGCTACGGCGAACTGTCTCAATTCCGGCTACTATGAGGTAACGAAGCACATCACCAACACGAGACATGCATTTATCTACATCATTCTCCTCATGTCGGAGAAAGCCTGGGAGAGGATCCCGGAGGATCTGACCGGCACCTTCATGGATGCAGTCCAGGAAGGCGTCGAGTGGGAGCGGAATCGTCTTGTAGAGAGCAATGAGGAGGTTCGCGGTGAGCTGGAGGCGCTGGGCGTCTCGTTCCATGAGATCGATGTCTCTGAACTAAAAGCAGCATACCAGGAAATCGCCAGGGAGAAAGGCTTCATGTTTGATCCGGAGTGGGCAGGCGCGGTAAACGAGGCAATTCGGGAGGCGGCGGAAGCGCGGGAGTAGATGAAGAAGACCAGGACATTCATCTTCAGAATCGTTCTGGCGGTGCTGTTTATAACCGGCATCGCTCTGTCGCTGTGGCGGTTTATGGCCGATAACCGGAAAACCATTACCGGGCAGAGCGAGGAATACATCAGTGAGCTGACGACGCAGGGGATCAAAACCCTGGACAACCTGCTCACGGAGAATCTGGGTTTTATAGAATCGACCGCATATCTGTACGGGAAGAGCCTCACCTCTCCCTGGGCGGATGTTGCGGTCATTCGTGCAAATGAGGAGAATTCGGTCTTTGATACCCTGTGCTTCATCGACCGGAGCGGGGACGACTATACCAGCCGCGGCGTGACGGCGAACCTGGCCGACAGGGAGTATTTTCTGAGCGGAATGCAGGGCGAATCGGGAATCTTCTTTCTGCCGGAGTCCCGTCTGACCGGGGAGAGAGTCCTGGGGTTCTACGCGCCGGTCTTCTATGAGGAGGAGATCCTTGGCGTGATGGCCGGGTATTACGGGGAGGACCGGATCCGCGAAACGCTCGATTACAGTCTGTTCGGTTATGAGGGAGAGAGCTGGCTGTGCGAACCGGACGGAACCGTGATCGGCTCTACCCTGGAGAACAGTCCGCAGAATTATCTGACCTGGCTGAAGGAAGAGAAGCAATGCTCCCAGGCTGAGTCTGACCGGATCGAAGAGGCGCTCTCCCGGGGAGCGTCCGCGACCTTTTCCTATCCGGATCAGGGCCAGAAAGCGATTGCCTGCGGACAGCGGCTGTCCGATGTACCCTGGATGATGATCCGTGCCTTCCCGCCTTCCGCGATGAAGATGCTGATGGACAACGCCGGCCGGTCGGGAACGAGGCTGATCACTTTCCTGGTGATCCTGTTTCTGGTGATCGGGACGCTGACCGGGGTGAGCCTTCTGATGGAGCTGATAGAGAACCGGAAAACCATCGACCGCACGCAGAGGGATCCGCTGACCGATCTGTATACGCCCCAGTATTTTTATCATTATGTGAAGCAGTATGACCAGCACCATAAGCATGCGCCGATGGACGCGGTGCTGCTGGACGCAGATCATTTTCAGATGATCAACGAAAGGTATGGGCGAAGCCGCGGGGACGAGGTGCTGAAGCGGATCGCCGGCCGTCTTCTGGAGGAGATCCTGAAAACGGACGGGGTGCTGTGCCGGCAGGGGGCTGATGTTTTCATGATGTACTGTCCGCACCGTGAGGACTATTCCGCCCTTCTGGAGCAGGCCAGCGTCAGGATCGACGAGAGCGGAGAGGATGATACCCGGGTACGGATCAGGATGGGGATCTATTCGGATGTCGACAAGAGTGTCGAACCGGTGCGGAGATTTGACATGGCCAAAACCGCCGCGGACACGATCCGGGGAGTTTACCATACGCAGATTGCGTATTATGATGAGACGATTCTCAGAAAAGAGCTGTATAACGACCGTCTGATCAGTGATTTCAGCGAGGCCATCCGGACCGGACAGTTCCAGGTGTACCTGCAGCCCAAGTATGATGTGCGGGGCACTGCGCCTGTGATGTCCGGGGCGGAAGCGCTGGTGCGCTGGGAGCATCCGGAACTCGGTCTCCTGAAGCCGTATGTTTTTATCCCTCTGTTTGAGGGCAATGGCCTGATCGGACAGCTGGACACCTATGTCTGGAGGCATACGGCACAGCTGCTCCAGACCTGGAAGGAACGGTATGGGAAGATTCTTCCGGTTTCCGTCAACATCTCCAGGGTGGATATGTACAATCCTGATCTGCCGGCGCTGCTCACAGGACTGATCAGAGAATACGGACTGACGACGGATGACATCCTTCTGGAAATAACAGAATCGGCGTATATGGATGATTCGGTGCGGATGATCCGGACGGTGCAGCAGCTCCGCGAGGCCGGGTTCCGGATCGAGATGGACGATTTCGGCACCGGTTATTCATCCCTCAATATGATCAATGATATGCCGATCGATGTACTGAAGATCGACATGGCTTTCGTGCGGGCGGCGTTCCGGAACGGGAAAGATACCCGCATGCTGGGGATCATCATCGACATTGCGCGATATCTGTCGGTACCGGTGATCGCGGAAGGCGTTGAGACGCAGGAACAGATGGAAACGCTCCGGCAGCTGGGCTGTGACTATATTCAGGGGTATTATTTCTCCAGGCCGGTTCCGGGAGAGGAGTTTGAGAAGTATCTGAGGGAGAGAAGTGTAAAAAAGGAGGACGGTCCGGAAGCCGCTGAAGGAACTGCGGCGGAGGATACTGCACAGGACGGTCCGGAAGCCGCTGAAGGAACTGCGGCGGAGGATACTGCACAGAACGGTCCGGAAGCAGGCTGACAGGGCTGCCGCGTCCGGTCCGGAAGAAGGGGGAAAAGGGGATATGAGAAGAAAGCTGCTTTGTGCAATGACAGTGTGGTCCATGGCTTTGTGTCTCGCAGCACCCGCGGTGCGGGCGGAGGAGGCAGACACCGGGTGGGATGACTATTCCACTTATGAAGAGGATTCTCTCTATGAGCAGGATGTGCTTCCTTCGGAGGAAGATATTGTTTCCGACGAGAGCATCGGGTACGAAACGGAAGCAGTGTACAGTGACGAAGCGGAGGAAAATGAGGTTCAGCCGGAGAACATCCCTGACGGCCTGTTTCTTTCGGAAACGGAACAGCAGCCCGCCCCGGCGCCTGACATTCCGGTTCAGGCTTACACCTATACCCATGACGGGAAGGTGACGCTGATCGACGGTTCCGTTACGGACCAGCCGGTGCTGAGCTTTGAGGACGCCGCCCAGGTGATCACCCTCATGCTTGGCGATCTGGGCGGAAATGAGTATACCAGTCTTGAGCCCTGGCGGATCCTGTACGATGCGAATGGGAACGTCTATTATGTGTTCCGCCAGATGTACGCTGATACCACGGTGCTGGGCGGAGCGGTAAAGGTGATCACCGACAGCCAGGGCGTCATGACCGGCCTGACCAGCAGCCTGGTCAGCAGAACGCCTGACGCGGAGGAGACCGTGATGATTCCCGGCGGCCAGGCGGAGCAGATCGTCCTTCAGCATATGGCGGATCAGAAGATGCCGGAGGCGGAGCTTCTCGGGGCGTATACCAGCCGGGTGATCCTGCCCGTCGCCCTGACCTATGATGTGAATTCGGATGAGGAAGGATGCCGTTATGTCTGGGCCGTCTACACGGACAATCCGGGCAGCCGGACAGACCGGAGCAATGATCTGCCGTACCTTGCGCATTATGTAACGATGTCCGGCGAGTATCTGTACAGCCTGCCCACCATTCTTCCCGGAGACGAGGCGGGGGAGAGCGGATTTGACGCCAGCTATGTGTTTGAATTCATGGAACCGGCGGAGTATACCGGATATGTCGATCTGTCCGGCGGGGAAGAGAAGGAGATCTCCGTGACCCTGATGCGGGACAGACGTACCGGCACGTATTATCTGGGGAATCTGGAGCGGCGGATCGTCGTCGGGGACTGCTATGAATTCCTTCACAATGGAAACAATGTGGTTCTGGAGTCGAGCCAGGATAACCTGGAGTGGGATCAGAAGGGGCTTCTGGCCCTGTATAACTACTGCAGGGCGTACGATTACTACAAGGCAATCGGCTGGAGCGGCGCGGATGGCATGGATACGCCGATCCTGATCTTGAATAATTACTGTGACGAGGATCACAATCCGGTGGACAATGCATCCTATGCGGGACATAATCTGGGCTGGGAGCTGTTCCTTGCCAGCCAGGCCAATGACTATTCTCAGTGCCTGGATGTGCTTGCCCATGAGTTCACGCACTGTGTCACCGATTCCGTGATGACGAGCGTGGTGCGTCAGAATGACTGCGGCGCGATCAGTGAAGCCCTGAGCGATATTCAGGGAAAGACCTGTGACAGGCTGCTGGAGGGTGCGGAGAATGCCGGCTGGATCATAGGGAATAACAGCGTAAGGCCTCTCAGGAGCATGGAGCAGCCGCATGGATTCGGACAGCCTGAATATACCTGGGATCTGTATTATACCCCTGCGGTTCAGAAAGCGACGGCGCTCAATGACCGTGGCGGCATCCATACGAATTCTTCCCTGCTGAACCGCCTGGCGTATCTTCTGTACGATCAGGGCGGAATGACCCTCGAGGAGGGCCGCTCCTTCTGGTTCACCGTTGCCTGCGCATTGGTTCCGGGAACAGACTACGCGCAGCTTGCCGATCTGCTTCCATGGGCACTGAAAGCAGCCGGCCTTGAGCAGTATGGAACCAGCCTGGCGGAGGCGATCGGAGCCGTACGCCTGGGACAGAACCGGATTCCGGATGAGTTCGATCCGGACAGGGCGCTTCTGACGCTCACGGTACCGGATACGGAAACCTTCGCGGATGAAAACTGGATCATGATGGTCTGCACCATGGATGTGGATAAGCTGATCGGCTCCATGCAGAACCTGATCGCGCATGTGACGAAGGGGGATCTCAGCGTACTTCCGCAGTTTCTCCAGGACGCGATGGCGGAGGACAGAGAGCCTGCGGAAACAGAGGCCGCATCCGGCGGCGCGAAGCCGGCGGCAGGGGAGACGGTTCCGGAGGAGAAGAAGGGACTTTTTGACGCGATCGCCGATGCGCTGATGGAAAATGGCCCGGACGCGGCGGCTGAGGTACAGGAGGCAATAGATACGAAAGCCGCGGAGGCAAAACGGAAGCTTCACGACCTTAAGGAGGAGATCGCGGCATGGTTCAGGGGAACCTTCCCTGAAGTCTACTATTCTTCGTCCACCAACGGGGGGATCGACGGACATGTCATGCAGCTCGTCAGCACGCCGGGCTATACCATTCCCGTGCTGATCCACGGACAGGCAGGAAGCGACAGGAATTCCCTGATCGAATTCAGCAGCGCGGTCTATCTCGGGGGAAGGTGGATCGATCTGCGGGCACTGGATGAGATCATCAGCCTGAAGGAGAAAGGAGGGGACGTCCTGCAGGCTTCTCTGATCCAGGAGCTTCTGACCGGAATAGAGAACTCGATGAATGCGATCCATTCTCCCTCCGACGTCCTGAATCTGCTGTTCACCCGGATCGGGGGCGGCGGTACGGTCGAGATTCCGAACACCGGACTGGAAGTTCTGCCGCCGGTGGAGAAGGGCCTCACCGTGGATCTGGGGAGGTTTACAAAGAAGGAAGTCTCGCCGCGGAAGTCAAGGCCGAAGCTGCAGCAGACCGCATAGCCGTTTCAGGCTTTTCGGGCAAACATGGCAGACGGACATCAGGCCTGCGCCTGGATCGTCTGCCGTGCGGGGATGGTATTTGGAGCAAGGTTTATTATGGGGAATAAAAGAATCAATATCGCGTATTATACCGCTGACTGGAACCGGGAACTGGTCAGTGTCGCGCTGCATACCGTAAAGAAGTATCTGGAGCAGCATCCGGACGTATCTGTGCAGGTGTTCGACTGCTTTTCGTTTGCCCTGTACAGCGGAAGGAGCGAATCCGGATACCAGATCTATGATCTTCCTGATATGGGAAGATATGACGCGGTTATCGTACAGGCGCACCAGATCATGGACACAGACGCGATCCGGAGACTGGAGGAGCGTATCATCGAAACCGGGGTTCCGGCGATGTCGATCGGCGCCACGATGAAGGGATGCATCTCGATCGGGACAGATGATTACAGCGCCGCGCGGGAGATGACGGAGCACCTGGTGAAGGTGCATGGATGCAGATCCTTCCTCTACCTGAAGGGCAGTGAGCGCGACGACGGAAGAGGCGAGGCCGAGCTGAGAAGAGGGGCCTTTGAGGATGTCTGCCGGGAGAATGGAATCCCTGACGCCCGGATCGCATACTATGAAGGCGGCTGGGAGAGCCGGAAGGGGCAGGCTGCCGTGGAGGAGCTCCTTGCAAAGGGAGATCCTCTTCCCGACGCGATCGTCTCGGCGAATGATGAGATGGCGCTGGGGGCGATGGGAGCGCTGGCGGATGCGGGCATCGAGGTTCCGGGAGATGTGATCGTTACCGGTTTCGACGGGATCCTGAGTTCGTCGCTGTCTGACCCGGGGCTTACAACCATCTCCCGCGATTTCGAAACGCTGATCCTGAAAGCGATGGAAATCATGGTTGCGCGGGCCAGGGGAGCAAATGGGACGGAGCAGAAGCGGATCTTCAGCCCCCACCGGATGGTCTGCTCGGAATCGTGCGGCTGTTCGGAGAAGGTGCTTTCGGAACTGTCCAAGATCAAGAGGATGTATTACGCGAATGCGCGGCAGCAGGAAAAATATTATTTCCAGCAGGACACGATGACAGCGGATCTTTTCCGGACAGACCGGGAAAGAATCCTGGATACGGTGGAGCAGCACCATCAGATCTTCGGGGAACGGATGTATGTCTATATCAACGAAGACTATTATGATCATTACTGGTCGGATGAGTCGGAGGAGGAGGAGGAGCTGAACGGGATGCCCTATTCCGATACGCTTGTCCTGTGTGCCTGCAGCGTCCCGGGCGTGGAGCGCGAGGAGGAGACGGCGTATATGCGGATCCGGCGTCCGGAGCTTACGGATGCGCCGCTGCTTCGGGAGGAGCAGCTGACGATCTTCTACGCCCTGCATTTCAGGAAAATCAATATCGGATTTCTGGTGCTGACCAACCCGCCTACCGTGGAGGAGATGCACCTGCGCGAAAGCAACGTCAACCTGCTTGTTTTCGCGATGGAAAATGCGCGCCAGCGGATCCGCTCGAAGCGGCTGAATGAAAAGCTCAATGCGCTGTATGTCCAGGATCCGCTGACAGGCCTGTACAACCGCTATGGGTATGACCGTCTGGCGGAAGGGATCTTCGAGGAGATCGATGAGCAGGGACGTGATATCCATGTGCTTTTCCTGGATATCGATGATATGAAGGGAATCAATGACAGGTTCGGCCATGACAGGGGAGATCTCGCGATCCGGACCGTAGCCAGGGTTATGAAGAATTCCTGCCGGAAAACGGACTTTAAGATGCGGTATGGAGGCGATGAGTTCGTGATCGTTACGGAGGCGGGAAAGGTTGATCTCAAGGGCCGGCTGCAGGAGAATTTCCGCCGGGTCAATGAAGACGGAACGCTGCCTTTCCATCTGAGCGTGAGCATCGGCGATTATACGATTCACGGCGATAAACCGGCCTCTCTGGACGATCTTCTGCGCCATGCCGACCGCCTGATGTATGAGGAGAAGAAGCGGAAGAAAAGTGGGTTGACAAACCGTGTGTGAAGCTTCAAAATAGGGAATGGAATCCGGTAAGTAAGGCTACCGCAGGGATATGGATTGCTGCCGCGAAGTGGTGGAGACACCATGAGAGGGTCAACAGGTGATATCGAAGCACAAGGTATCACTTAACGCAATTGCACCGCCCTGCGAGGCTGAAGCTCGAACGGTGCAGAATGATCATGATGAAGTGAGAGGTCCGCGCCTGTCCGGGTGTGGACTTCTTTTTTTGGCAGTCCGGAACTGCCGGTTCCAGAGCATTTTTTGTAACCCGACAACTGACCGGAAGGAGGAAAGGAATGGACGCTGGCGATAGTAGCAGCTCTGGCACGTATGGAGATCACATACGACGAACCGGATTTCCGGTGTTCGTTTCCGTCCGCCCTGTGCAGCCGGAGGCGGAGACCTGACGGTGCTGTCCGGATGATCTCATAGTGTGTCACGCTCCGCAATAGCCATCGGAGGAGTGACCTATGAAGGAGAGAACGGAATTATTGGAGGAGACCTTCAACAAGCTGGTTGAGGGGAAGAAATACGCAAGTCTCAGGGACCTGCTTCAGACGCTGTATCCCGCGGATATCGCATCGATCCTCAGCGATATGCCGGAGAAGCGCAGGCCCGCGGTCTTCCGGCTGCTGCCGAAGGACCTTGCGGCGGAAACATTTGTCGAGATGGACAGCGATGTGAAGGAAGAGCTGATCAAGAGCTTTTCCGATACGGAGCTGAAGGCGGTCATCGATGAGATGTACATGGATGACGCGGTGGACCTGATCGAGGAGATGCCCGCGAATGTCGTGCATCGTATTCTGGTCCAGGCAGATCCCGACACCCGAAAACAGATCAATGAGATTCTGAAGTATAAGGATGACTCCGCGGGATCGATCATGACCACGGAGTTTGTCGGACTCACGCCGGAGATGACAGCGGAGGACGCGATTGACGAGATCCGCAATACCGGCGTGGATAAGGAGACGATCAATACCTGCTACGTGCTGGATGAGAAATATCATCTGCTGGGCACGGTGACGATCCGCACCCTGATCCTGGCCCGGCCGGAAGAGACGTGCGGGAGGCTCATGAACGGCAATCCGATCACTGTGAATACGCAGGATGACCAGGAGACTGCCGTCCAGACGATGTCGAAGTATAATTTCACTTCCCTGCCTGTCGTGGACGGTGAGGGGCGCATGGTCGGGATTATCACCGTAGATGACGCGCTGGACATCATGCAGGAAGAGGCTACGGAAGACATTGAAAAGATGGCCGCTATTACGCCGTCCGACAAGGCGTATCTGCGCACCGGCGTATTCGAAACCTGGAAGAAGAGGATCCCATGGCTGCTCCTGCTGATGATCTCCGGCACATTTACCGGGATCGTCATAACGGGATTTGAAGATGCGCTGAAGCTGTTTCCCGTGCTCATGGCGTCGGTGCCGATGCTGATGGACACGGGCGGTAATTCGGGAAGCCAGGCGTCCGTGTCGGTCATCCGTGCCCTGTCCCTGGGAGAGCTGGAGTTCAAGGATATCTTCAAGGTGATCTGGAAGGAATTCCGCGTGTCGATCCTGTGCGGCCTTACCCTGACCGCAGCCAACTATATCCGGCTGATGATGCTGGAGAAGGTGACGACCATGCAGGCGTTCACGATCTGCGTGACGATGCTCTGTACGGTAATCATCGCGAAGTTCGTGGGCTGCACCCTTCCGATGCTGGCAAAAAAGGTCGGTCTGGATCCGGCCGTGATGGCGAGCCCGTTCATCACCACCATCGTCGACGTGCTGTCCCTGATCATTTATTTCCAGTTCGCAACGTTTATCCTGCATGTCTGAATCCCATGCCACGCAGGGGAATGTGCTTACAGCTATCTGACTTACTATGTATAAAGAAAACTCGAATCAACTTATGGTACGGATCCTGATGAGCGCGATCGGCGTGGTCATCTGCGGGATCAGCGTAGGGATGTTCAAGCGGGCAGAGCTCGGCGTGGATCCCTTTCAGTCGCTGATGAGCGGGCTGAATGCGGTGATCCCGATCCGGTTTGGAAGGCTGTACCTGATCGCGAATGTTGTCCTGCTTCTGTTTGCGCTCGTGATGGACCGGAAAAAGATCGGTCTCGCGACAGTGATCAATCTGGTGTTTTTCGGCTATATCGCTGAGTTTGTCCAGAAGCTTCTGGAGCGTCTGTTTCCGCAGATGAATCTTGCGGCGCGCCTGCTTCTGCTTTTTGCCGCGGTGGTTCTGATGTGTCTGGCGACGGCGTTTTATTTTACGGCTGATCTGGGCGTTTCCACCTATGACGCGGTTTCCCTGATCATCTCCCAGAGGCAGGACAAAGTTCCGTTTCAGTACTGCCGGATCATCAGCGATCTGGTGTGCGTGGTTCTGGGTGTGATCCTGTGTCTGACGGCCGGGTACACTTTCCGGAAGATCCTGGCGTCTGTCGGCATCGGAACGATTATCACGGCGTTCTTCATGGGACCTTTGATTGAGTGGTTCAATGTGCACGCCGCGAGGCCCTTCCTCGCGCGCCATGACCCGAATCATCCCTGACGGAGAACCTTCAGGAAATGGAAAGAATGAAAAGCTATGGATCATGAGATACGAAACAAATATGATCATCTGCTGGAGATTCTGAGAGAAAAGAAAAAACTTGCCGTGGCATTCTCGGGCGGCGTGGATTCCACGTTCCTTTTATATGCCGCGAAGCAGGCGCTTGGAGACGACGTCACGGCTTTTACCGTGATGTCTGTTTTTTCTCCGGAGAGGGAGAGCCGGGAGGCGGAACAGTTCTGCGCGGAGCATGGGATAAGGCAGGTTCTTGTCCCGGTGGATGTGCTGAAGGTGGAGGGGATCGCCTGCAATCCTGTCGACCGCTGTTATCTGTGCAAGAAGGCGCTGTTTGGAAAGCTGCTGGAAATGGCGAAGGAGCGGGGAATCGATTCTGTGGCCGAAGGCTCGAACCTGGATGATATGGGCGATTACCGGCCTGGCATGAAGGCGATCGGGGAGCTGAAGGTCCTGAGTCCGCTCAGGGAGGCGGAGCTGACCAAGGCTCAGATCCGGGAGCTGTCCCGCGCGTTTCATCTTCCGGTCTGGAATAAGCCGTCCTTTGCCTGCCTTGCGTCCCGCTTTGCGTATGGGGAAACGATCACGGAGGAGAAGCTTGGGATGGTGGAGCGCGCGGAGGAGCTGCTGCGCTCTCTGGGCTTTGTGCAGTTCAGGGTGCGTATCGACCGGAAGACGGCGCGCATCGAGGTTTTGCCGGAGCAGTTTGCCCGGCTGGCGGAGGATGCGGTGCGTGTCCGGGTGACGGAGGAGCTGCACCGGATGGGCTTTTCCTATGTGTCGATGGATCTGGACGGATACCGGACAGGAAGTATGAACGCAGAGATCCCTTATCAATAAAGGACAGGATCTCTGCCGGTTTTGACTGCCGCCTACAGGCAAGCCTGCCGCGTCAGGTACAAAGACTCAGATCGGCCGTGAGCAGGAATATTACGCAAACTCTTCGCGAAGCTTTGCTTCCATTATATCGAGCGGCGCTTTCTCTCCGGTCCAGAGTGTGAAGTTCAGCGCGCCCTGGCAGGCGAGCATGCCGAGCCCGTTGATGCACTTCGCGCCGCGTGCGGCTGCCTCCTGGAGGAAAAGGGTATCCGACGGGTTGAAGACGACATCCGTCACGACGCAGCCTTCCCGGATGGAGCTGTAGTCAATGTCCGGCTTCCGGTCTGACTGCGGGGCAAGCCCGATCGAGGTCGCGTTGATCAGGATATCCGTATCTTCAGGGATGCGGACGCATGGCTCCCAGGCCAGCGCTTCGCTGCGCGCGGGTGTATTTGCGCGGATCAGCTCCGCCAGTTCTGCCGCTTTTTCCTGGGTGCGGTTGATCACGGTGATCTTCCGTGCCCCGGCGAGTGCGCATTCTACGGAAACGGCGCGGGAAGCGCCGCCTGCCCCGAGGATCACGACGTTTTTATCCGTCAGGGATTCCCCGGCATTCGCGAGCGCCTGGACGAAGCCTTTCCCGTCTGTGTTTTCCCCGAAAAGGGAGCCATCCTCCCGTACCAGGATCGTGTTCACGGCGCCGATGATACGCGCCGCTTCGGACAGCTCGTCCAGGTACTTCAGAACGGTTATCTTATGGGGCATGGTCAGATTGACTCCCTTCATATGGAGCGCCCGCACCGCTTTCATTGCGTCCGGGAAGTCTTCTTTGGTTACCTTCATGGTGATATACCGGAAGTTCAGCCCGAGTGCGTCATAGGCCGCCTCCTCCATCACACCGGTCGGGTTCCCGTCTACGGGATCCCCGAAAACGCCTGTCAGTTCTGCACGATATTTTTTTTCCATAATCTTATCTCCTCAGGATCTGTTTGTTGACCTTTACATCATCATATTTTACTCCGGGTGTGTTGTAAAGAGTTGCAGGTTACACCCTGACCTGTAACGATGCCCCGGCCTGCGGATGGCTTCCCCATCGCAAACCTGTAGCCCACTCCGGCTGAGCTCTTTGCCGACTGCGATCGGCGTCCGGGG
>CAJOQO010000320.1 GCA_905236545.1 uncultured Lachnospiraceae bacterium | reverse complement strand
CAGGAAGCGCAGGGTGCGAGAGTACCGGAAGCGCAGCGCCAGGCACAGGAAGCGCAGGGTGCGAGAGTACCGGAAGCGCAGCGCCAGGCACAGGAAGCGCAGGGTGCGAGAGTACCGGAAGCGCAACGCCAGGCGCAGGAAGCGGACCGCGCGAGGGCGCAGGAAGCGGAGCGCGCGAGAGCGCAGGAAGCACAGCGCCAGGCCCAGGAGGCGGAGCGCATCGCACGGGAACAGGAAGCCATGCGCCGGGCGCAGGAACAGGCGATCGATCAGGCCGCCGGCCGGCATTCCGAACAGGAGACGCCGGAGAGTGCTTCCGGTGCGAAAGGCGAGAATGTGAAGATCAACATGATAGACCTTTAATCAGATCCGTGGAGGGAAAACCTTCCATCAGATCCGTGGAGGGCAATCCTCCGCGCAACCGGGGACAGAAGCTGCGAAGAAGCGGCGGATACAGGAAATCAGAATGGAACAGAGCAATCAATATACTGCCGCTTCGATGCGGGCGATAAACAATGCGGCGCTGTCGGCAAAGGAGCTGGGCAGTCCGATGATCGGAACCGAGCATCTTCTTCTTGGCCTTGCCATGGAGAAGGAGGGCACGGCCGGTGTGGTTCTGCGCGCGTATGGCGTGGAGGAAGAGGAACTCAGGATTCTGATCAGCGAGCTGATCGAGCCTGAGGCAGAATTCATCCGGCATGCGAAGCATCCGGCCGGAAAGAAGAAAAATACAAAGGAACCGAAACCGGGCACATCGGAAAAAGCGGAGGAGGCGTTCTTTATTCCGGGAAATCTCACGCCGCGTTCAGAGCTCTCCCTCCGGATCGCTGCGGAACAGGCTGTGTATTTCTTTTCGAAGGATGTCGGAACCGAGCATATCCTGCTGTCCCTGATGCGGGATACCGACTGCAACGCGGCAAAGCTGCTGCATACGCAGGGCGTGGATTTCCAGGCGATGTATACGAAGATTCTGGATATCATCGGAGTCTCGGATGAGCAGCTGCAGGAATACCTGCAGATGACCTCGCAGCCGGGGGGAAGCTGGCAGAGCCCGACGCCGACCCTGGATCAGTTTTCCAGAGATATGACGGATGAGGTACGGGAGGGCAAGATCGATCCCATCATCGGCCGCAGCGCGGAGACAGACCGGATCTGCCAGATCCTTTGCCGCAGAACAAAGAACAATCCCTGCCTGATCGGGGAGCCTGGCGTGGGAAAGACCGCGATCGTGGAAGGACTCGCACAGAAGATTGCAGACGGAACCGTGCCTGCCCCGCTCAGGGACAAACGGGTTGTCGCTCTTGACCTTGCCGCAATGGTGGCAGGATCCAGATTCCGTGGTGATTTTGAAGAACGGATCAAAAATGTGCTGAGCGAGGCAGCCGGTACGAACCAGGTGCTTCTGTTTATCGATGAACTGCACACAATCATCGGGGCGGGAGGCTCCGAAGGCGCATTGGATGCGGCCAATATTATGAAACCCATGCTTTCACGCGGCGAGATTCAGGTGATCGGTGCCACGACCGTGGATGAATTCCGCAAGCATGTGGAGAAGGATGCCGCCCTTGCGAGACGGTTCCAGCCGATCCTGGTGGAAGAGCCGGATGAAGAGGAGTGCGTCAGGATCCTCGAGGGACTGCGCCCTGCCTATGAGAAGCATCATGGGGTACAGATCAGGGACGAGGCGCTTCAGGCGGCAGTCAGCCTCTCCGCGCGGTATATTTCCGACCGGTTCCTTCCGGACAAGGCCATCGATCTGATGGACGAAGCCTGCTCCAGACGCCAGCTGGGTTATTATGAAGAGGATTCGCGTTCGAAGAAGCTTCAGGAAGAGGTGAAGGAACTGACCGGAGTCATGGAAACTGCCCTTACGGAGGGGCGTTTCGAGGACGCGCACGAGATACATGAAAAGATCCTTGCGGATCATCTGAAGCTGGAGAAGCGAAGGGTGAGGAACCTGAAGCGGGAAAAGGAAGGGAATGTGAAGGTGAGCGCCGAAGACATCGCCCGGACAGTATCCGATTGGACGAAGATCCCGGTTCAGAAGCTGACAATGGATGAGAGCAGGAAACTGATCCGCCTGGAGAAGACGCTCCATGAACGGATCATCGGCCAGGAGGAGGCGGTGTCCGCGGTTGCGCGGGCGATCCGGAGAGGACGCGCCGGGCTGAAAGATCCGGCAAGACCCATCGGCTCATTTCTCTTCCTCGGACCGACCGGCGTCGGCAAGACAGAACTCTCAAAGGCGCTTGCCGACACGGTTTTCGGCTCGGAGGAGTCCATGATCCGGGTGGATATGTCGGAATACATGGAGAAGTTCAGCGTTTCCAGGATGGTGGGCTCTCCTCCCGGGTATGTCGGTTACGACGAGGGCGGGCAGCTCTCCGAACAGGTGCGAAGGCACCCGTACAGCGTCATTTTGTTTGACGAGATCGAGAAGGCGCATCCGGATGTCTTTAATATCCTGCTGCAGGTGCTGGATGAGGGACATATTACGGATTCACACGGCAGGAGAGTGGACTTTAAGAATACGATACTGATCATGACGTCCAATGCAGGCGCGCAGTCGATCTTAAGTCCGAAGAGGCTGGGATTCGGTTCCGGAAATGATGCGAAGGCGGACTATGAGGCGATGAAGGGTTCGGTCATGGAGGAGGTCAAACGGATCTTCCGTCCGGAGTTTTTGAACCGGATCGATGAGACGATCGTGTTTCATTCTCTGTCTGTCGATGAGATCCGCAGGATCGTGACACTGCTTCTGAAGGATCTGAAGAAGAGAGCGCTGGAGCAGATGGGAATCACGCTGAAGGTGCGTTCTTCGGTCCGGGATCAGATCGCGCAGTCCGGGTTTGATGAAAAATACGGTGCCAGACCGCTTCGTCGGGCGATTCAGAATCAGATCGAAGATCCGCTTGCAGAGAATCTGTTATCTGGTAATATGAAAGCAGGGCAGACAATTGTCTGCACGATAAAAGCTGGCAAAATTGCATTTTATTCGGAGGAGTAAGAAGATGTCGGTGGTAAATGACCTGATCACGGAGCATGAGAACGGTTCTATCAGTTTTGGCAATTATGAACTGGATCAAAAAGCAAAAAAGAGTGACTTTGAGGTGAGGGGTGACCGTTATAAGGTCAAGACGTTCCGTGAGGCCACTCGTCTGGAGCGTAATGACGCGCTGGTCTATGAGTCTGAGCCCGGAACCGCGGTACATGATTTTACCTGGAATGAGGACGGGGTTTCCTTCAGCGTAGAGTGCCCGGAGGACTGCCAGGTTGTCCTGGGGCTTACGGATGAAGCAACCTACCGTGTGCTGGTGGATGGCAGAGATACCGGTATGATGGACACCGGACGGGGCGGAAAGCTGGTTCTGTCGATCGAGACAGGTGAGAATAACTGCGCGAAGGTGAAAGTTATCCGCGCGTGAGTCGCAGAGCCGGGATCGCTGCGATGCGGCATCGCTTCGCGGCTCCGGCGTTCCTTTCGCATCCGGCGGCCCGGCCGGCCCGGATCAGTACTATCATCATAAGAGAGCTGCATGAGATATTTCATGACAGCTCCTTCGTTTGTTAATGGAGAAACTGCACCGGCAAAACATTGGATCAGGGTAAAAAGATGGCAAAAGGAAAGACAACAGCATATTTTTGTCAGAGCTGCGGGTATGAGTCCGCGAAATGGATGGGGCAGTGTCCCGCCTGCCATGAGTGGAATACTTTTGTGGAGGAACCGGCAGCAGCGTCCTCCTCAATCGCGAAGAGCGGCGGGAAACCTACCGCGGGCGTCGTGCAGTGGGAGAAGCTCGGGATCACAAAAAAGACTTCTTCCGGAGGCGGTTTCGGTGGTATGTCCGGCAGTTTATCCGGGAAATCATCGGGCAGCGCGGCCGGAGCGCGTGCGCGTGCGCTTCCGCTCAGCGAAATCGACGTACAGGATTCCAGAAGAATCTCGACCGGTATCGCTGAGATGGACCGTGTTCTGGGCGGAGGGCTGGTACAGGGCTCCCTGGTGCTGGTCGGCGGCGATCCCGGTATCGGCAAGTCAACCTTGCTCCTGCAGGTGTGCAGGAACCTGACGCAGCCGGATCCGGTGACGGCTCATGTGGGAGAGGGACCGGACGCTGCGGGCAGACAGGCGTTTTTGGCGCAGCCGGATCCGGTGACGGCTCATGCGGGAGAGGGGCCGGACACCGCGGAGCGACAGGGACTGCTTCGTGTACTCTATGTATCAGGTGAAGAATCACCGCAGCAGATCAAGCTGCGGGCGAACCGGATGGGAGCGTTTGGCGACTCGCTTCTTCTCCTGTGTGAAACGAATCTGGCGGATGTACAGGAAGCGATCGTCAGGGAACAGCCGCAGGTTGTTATCATCGATTCGATCCAGACGATGTACAACGAAAGTGTATCTTCCGCTCCGGGTTCAGTGTCCCAGGTGCGCGAAACGACGGGCGTTCTGCTTCAGCTGGCGAAGGGACTTGGCGTTACGATCTTTATCGTCGGACATGTAACCAAGGAGGGCGCGGTCGCAGGACCGAGGGTGCTGGAGCATATGGTGGATACCGTACTCTACTTTGAGGGTGACCGTCATGCCAGCTACCGCATCCTGCATGGCGTCAAGAATCGTTTCGGATCAACTGATGAGATCGGCGTTTTCGAGATGAAGGAGAATGGGCTGCAGGAGGTTTCGAATCCTTCCGAGTTTATGCTGGACGGCAGGCCGGAGGGCGCGTCCGGATCGGTGGTTGCCTGCTCGATGGAGGGCACGAGGCCGATTCTGATCGAGGTGCAGGCACTGACGGCAAGAAGCAGTCTGGCCTACCCCAGGAGAACCACGGACGGCGCCGACAACAACCGCGTAAACCTGCTGCTTGCTGTCCTGGAGCGAAGGCTTGGGCTGCGGCTGTCCGATATGGATGTTTATGTCAATATCGCAGGCGGCGTACGGCTCAGAGAACCGGCCGTGGATCTGGGAATCGTTGTTGCGGTTATCTCTTCCTTCAAAGATATCGTCGTTGATGAGAAGACCCTTGTATTCGGTGAAGTGGGACTGTCGGGCGAGATCCGCTCCGTATCCCAGGCTCCGCTGCGTGTGAAGGAAGCACAGAAGCTGGGCTTCACCACGGTCATCCTGCCTCAGGCATGCATGCGTTCTGTCGGAAAGGCAGAGGGGGTACGCCTGATCGGCGTCCGGAACGTCCGCGATGTCATCAGCGCATTGACAGGAACGCTGAAGAGGTGAGTACTGAAGATCAGACAGTCGGCAGGTCGGCAGGAAAATCATTGACAGCCATTGTCAAACTGTGGTATAAATATAAAGTCGTCCGAAGGACAGACGTAGGGGATTGGTCAAATGGTATGATAGGGGTCTCCAAAACCTTTGGTGGGAGTTCGATTCTCTCATCCCCTGCTGAGAAGTGGCTGAGAACACTGATAAATACAGTGTTTTCAGCTTTTTCAGTTTCTTAAGAATCTTAATGTTGTCAGCGATGTTGTCAGGAGATCAGAACGAGATTGCCTTATTAATCTGCTTCAACTTTTTCTTCTCAGACTTGTTACTGAAGTAGTAATACTTCTTCGTAGTAGAGATATCAGCGTGGCCCATCTGTTCCATGACAAAACTCTCATCAACATTTGAATCGATCAGGGTAGTGCCATAAGTCTTTCTGATCTTGTGCATTGACCGAGACGGAATCCCCAGTTCCTTGCAAACAACATGGAGATGCTTGTTCAGGGCATGACTGCGAATTCTATCCCCCTTCTCCGTCTGGAAGAGGTACTCTCCATCGGGGTTAATCTGCTTGATCTGCTTAAGGGTTTTCTTCGCAGAGTCAGGGATAATCAGATCTCTTGCTCCCGCATCAGACTTGGTATGCTCTTTGATGGTAATAACCCACTTCCCATTCTCAGCACGGTATTTATACTCCGTTCGTCTGATCCTGATAAAGCCATCCTTGATGTCGGTATACTTCAGGGCGGACAGTTCACCAACACGAAGTCCAGTCTCAAACGCTAACAGGATAGCAAGGTTATACAGGGTAGGATGATCCCGCAGATAACCAGTAACTGCTTTGATCTCATCTTCCATGAAGACTTCTTTCTCTTTATCAACAACCTTGCGGGTAAATGCATTTCGAGAAATCTCAAGATCCCCGAAGAAATGGGTGATGCTGATATCGGTCAGGCGGTTGCTCTTGCCATATTTGAATGTTCCCCTGATGATTGTCCTCAAGCCTGAATAAGCCTTCCTCGTCAGCGACAGCTCATAGATGGTCATCTTGATGAACCGTTCAAGATCGCCCTCAGTAATCTTGCTGAACCTCTTTCCAGTAAGGTTATGGGTACGATCCACGAAGAACCTGTGATAATCATTATCGTAGCGGTCATAGCTTGCTTTCTGAATATCACCGCATTCCAGTTTCTCATTGATGTACCGATGCCAGACGGTGTCAAAGGTTATGACCTCTTCAAGAGAGCGGTAATGCTGAATAATCACTTCTTCAAGCTCAGGCAGGGTATTTCTCCTGCGGTAGATCCGTTTGTCAGGTCGGTCAGGATCGATGAGGTAGGTATAGTAATAATCTCCTTTCTCAGTCTGATTGTGTGATATAGCGTAAGGATGCTGTTCCAAAATAGTTTTCTTTTCCATGTCCTCTATTTCAGTCAGCGTAGTGTCGAGATTAATCTTACTTGTTTCAACCAGATAATACAAGAGATCTTT
>CAJOQO010000319.1 GCA_905236545.1 uncultured Lachnospiraceae bacterium | reverse complement strand
GAAAAACGATTCGGAAAACGATCCGGAATAATGATCCGGAAAAAACGATCCGGAAACGGAAACAGGATTCAGAAAAAGGAGTGAATGACATATGACACAGAGACAGGGTAACCTTTCCATTAACAGCGAGAATATGCTGCCGATTATTAAGAAGTGGCTGTATTCGGATCATGATATTTTTGTGCGTGAGGTCATCTCGAATGCCTGCGACGCGATCTCCAAGCTGCATAAGCTTGAGATCATGGGGGAATATCAGTATCCGGACGATCACAAGGATTCCATTCATGTCACAGTGGATCCGGATGCAAAGACGGTGCGCTTCTCCGATACGGGAATCGGAATGACGGCGGACGAAGTCGAAGAATACATCACCCAGATCGCATTTTCGGGAGCAACCGCATTCTTCGAAAAGTACAAGGACAAGGCGAACAAGGATGACATCATCGGACATTTCGGCCTTGGATTCTATTCCGTATTCATGGTTTCCGAGAATGTCGAAATCGACACCCTGAGCTATCAGGAAGGAGCGGAGCCGGTCCACTGGGAATGCGATGGCTCCTCCACTTACACGATGAGAGACGGTAGCAGGGATACGGTCGGAACGACGATCACGCTTCATCTGAATGAGGACTGCCTGGAATTCTCGAATGAATACCGTATGCGTGAGGTTCTGGAGCGTTACTGCAGCTTCATGCCGGTTGAGATCTTCCTTGAGAAGGCCAATGCGCCTCAGGAATATGAGACCATCGATGAGAGTGAGCTGAAGGATACGGATGTCGTGGTCGAGCATATCCATGAGGATGCGAAGACCGAAGAGCAGGACGATGGCGAAGGCGGAAAGAAGACGGTAGAGATCTCGCCGGCCCGAGACCGTGTGAAGATCAACAAGCGTCCCGTGAGCATCTCTGATATTCACCCGCTGTGGGCGAAGCATCCGAATGACTGCACGGAGGAGGAGTATAAGTCCTTCTACCGCAAGGTCTTCAATGATTACCGCGAGCCCCTGTTCTGGATCCATCTGAACGCGGATTATCCGTTCAATATGAAGGGAATCCTGTATTTCCCGAAGATTAACACGGAGTACGACTCGATCGAGGGAACGATCAAGCTGTACAACAACCAGGTGTTCATCGCTGATAATATCAAGGAAGTTGTTCCGGAATACATGATGCTTCTCAAGGGCGTGATCGACTGCCCGGACTTCCCGCTGAATGTTTCCCGTTCCGCGCTTCAGAACGACGGGTTTGTAAAGAAGCTGCGCGATTATATCTCCAAGAAGGTCGCTGACAAGCTGACCGGAATGTGCAAGACGGACCGTGAGAATTACGAGAAGTACTGGGATGATATCAGTCCGTTCCTGAAATACGGAAGCCTGCGGGATGAGAAGTTCTCTGAGCGCCTCCAGGACTATATGCTGTTCAAGAACCTGGATGGAAAATACTTTACGCTGAAGGAGTATCTTGAGAAGCTCTCCGGCGCGGATGCAGCGAAGGCGGACGGCGAGAATGCGGACAGTGCGGATGCAGCGAAGGCAGATGGCGAGAGTGCGGAAGCTGCGAAGACGGACGGCGGGAATGCGGACAGTGCGGATGCTGCGAAGGCAGACAGTGAGAGTGCGGACGGTGATCTCGATGTGTCTGAGGATCCGGATGAGAACAAGGGCGGTGAAGCCAGGGAGCCGGAGAAGACGACGATTTATTATGTGACGGATGAATCCCAGCAGGGCCAGTACATCCGCATGTTCCGCGAAAACGGCATGGATGCGGTCATTCTTCCCCACAATATTGATTCTCCGTATCTCCAGCATCTCGAGCAGAAGAGGCAGGATCTGAAGTTTGAGCGCATCGACGCGGATGTGACCGGCTCCATGAAGTCTGAGGAGGCGGATGAGGAGAAGCTGAAGGCGGATACCGAGACGCTTTCCGAACTCTTCAAGAAGGAGATCGGCAATGACAAGCTGACGGTTCAGGTGCAGAGCCTGAAGGATGAAAAGATTTCTTCGATGCTTACGATCCAGGAGGAAGGACGCCGCATGCAGGATATGATGCGGATGTACAGCATGTCCGGCTCCGGCATGGATATGGATATGTTCGCGCCTGCACAGACGCTGACCCTTAACGAGAATCATCCGCTGGTCCGTTATCTGCTTGACCATAAGGATGGCGAGCATGCCGGACTGTTTGCGAAACAGCTCTATGATCTGGCTGCGCTGGCCAATGCGCCGCTGAAGCCGGAGGCGATGACGGAGTTCATCTCCCGCAGCAATGAGATCATGATGCTTCTGACGAAATAAGGAAATAGAATGATGGGATGATCAGCGCAGAGATCTGCCGGCACGGGCGGAGATCTGCGCTGCCCGCATGAAAGACTAGATTGATTCGGTGGGAACGATCAGCGTACTTCGATTCCCTGCGTCCGGACAAAAAAGATTGATTCGGTGGGAACGATCAGTGGACTTCGATTCCCCGTGTCTGGAGAAAACGGCGCACCATATCGTCCCAGACCCGGTCCAGGGATTTGTCCAGGGTAAAGATCTTAAGGGAGGTTCCTGTCGTAAGAGTCACATCCTCCCTGGAGTAGGCGAGGTTGAGGAACAGTCCGTCGACCTGCTCCTTCTGCAGTGGGAGGCCGGCCTGCTGGAGAAGGCTTTTCACATTATAGTCGGCGAGCTTCAGAACGATCCGCAGGTGAAGAGGCGTGTGCGTTCCCTTGATCAGATCAAAGATGCGCGGCCGGATCAGCTTCCAGGTCAGCGTTGGGATCCCGCCGTCCGCTTCTTCGCCAAAGTACTCCGGATGCCAGGTTCCGTCGATGGAAAAGGTGGTGAAGGTAGTCAGGGATCCTTCAGAGAACAAAAAGGAATCGAATGTATCACCCGTGAGAAGCTTTGCCATGAAGCTTCTGGTGTCTGATATTTTTAATGCAAGCATGCGTGTACCTCCTTTTTCATTTTCACACAATTCCCGGTTTCCCGCAATTCCCGATTTCAGGTAATTCCTGATTCCCCTCAATTTCTGTTTTTCGCAATTCCCGCTTTTCCGCTGAGATATGTTTTTGGTGCCGCTTATGACGGCGTATTACATCGTTTTTTCACTTTTCATACTGCAGCAGGTGTGCTATACTATGAATGTAGTATTTAAAACTACATGATGAACTCCGGATATTCGGCATGAGTTTATCATACGTGCGTATAGAATTCTTTTATCAGATTCTTCTTCGATATTCATAGACTGCCTGCACGGATTATTTACACTAAGAGGTGAGAGGTATGAGTTATCTGGTTGTGATTGACAGTTGTGGAGAGCTGACCGCGGACATGAAAGCGTCGGGGCATTTTATGTCGGCCCCCCTGACGATGGATGTAGACCAGTATCATTTTGTGGACGATGAGACATTTGACCAGAAAGAGTTTCTGAGACGGGTGAAGGAGAGTCCGAACTGTCCGAAGAGCGCGTGTCCCTCCCCGCAGTACTATAAGAGCTGCTTTGACAGGGACTTTGACCATCTTTATGCGGTGACACTGTCCGGAGCGCTTTCCGGATCCTACAACAGCGCAGAGGTCGGAAGGACGATGGCGCTCGAGGAGCATCCCGAAAAGAAGATTCATGTCTTTGACTCCAAGTCCGCCTCCATCGGGGAGACTCTGATCGGACGCAAGATCGCGGAGTATGAAGAGGCCGGTTTTTCATTTGAGGAGATTATCGAGAAGGTTGACGCCTACATCGAGAGCCAGGTAACATGGTTTGTGCTCGAGTCCCTGGATACCCTGCGCAAGAACGGAAGACTGTCAAATTTCAAAGCAATTGTCGCCACGGCGCTGAAGATCAAGCCGATCTGTACGTCCACGCCGGAAGGCGAGATCCAGCAGGTGGGACAGGCCCGCGGGATCAACAAGGCGCTGGTCAAGATGGTCGAGATGGCCGCGGAGTCCGCAACTCACATGCAGGACAAGGAGATCGCCGTTTCCCATACGAACAATCCGGAGCGCGGGCAGATGGTGCTGGACGCGATCAGGGAGCGTGTGAAAGCGAAAGGGTATTTTATGGAAAATGGCCGCGGGTGTACTTCCATGTATGCAAACGACGGCGGCATTATCATGGTGCTGTAAAAGCTTTGAGCGATATGTTTTCGCTTTCTCCTTCACAGAGGATTCTGATTGAAGCACACATATAATTCTGCAGGAACTGAGTGAACTATCACAGGAATTTATTGAATTGGCGATATCGGATCTGCAGATAGAGACAGCGGCTGCACAGGAGCAAATACGCTCTTGCATAGCCGCTTTTCGATTGTCCGTCCGGAGAAAGCCGGTTCAGATTTGCCTGATTTCCATTTTTCCCGGTCATCATTTCTGACCATGATTCCTGGTCATCATTTCTGGCCATGATTTCTGACTGAACCGGCTTTCTGGTGCGGTTTTATAAACTACAGATTCTTTTCAGAGAACTACAGGTTTTTCCATAGATCTGCAGATCCTGATCAGAGATCTACAGATTCTTTTCAGGGATCAGCAGATCCTGATCAGAGATCTTCGAGCTTGTTGAGATAGTCCTCAAGCGCGGAATTGTCGATGGTGTAGTTTGAAACCTGCACATTGGCGGTATCGGTGGAAGGAGCTTTAATCGCCTGGAAGAGGGCGAAGATGATCCAGATTACCACGACCGCGGCGATCGCGATCAGAAAGATCTGGGTAAGCATCCAGTTTCTTTTCTCCTTCGCCATGATCTTCTTGACATTTCTTTTCTGCTCTTTATTCCTGTCGACCTTAGCCTGACTCATGTTATTTCCACTCCATTTCCAGGGCAGTGTGCCCGTATCGTTCATGCCGTGCAGCGCAGCTCATTTCATTTCAATTCAGATCAATTCTTTCCATTTCATCGGTCATCCCGTACTCATCCGAATGACCTGTCCTGAAGAGGAGATACGCTGATCATGAGACCGGTCGTGAGACCGGTCGCGAGACCGATCATGAAACCGATCAAGAGGCCGACTATGAGACGGATTGTCCTCACAGCCGGATCAGTCTCTCATGAAATCACAACACCTCGTTATACTAGCACAAAATGCGATATGGCGCAATCGCCTTTCCCGGTTTGTCTGAGATTATCTGCTTTTCTGTTACTCTATTCACGGCCGATCTGAGTCTTTGTATCTGACGCGTCAGGCTTGCCTGTAAGCGGCAGTACAAAGCTCAGATCCTGGCCACGAAGCGGGAACTTCCCCACAACCGGGAACAGAAGCTGCGAAGCACAGGCGGATGCGCGGCAGCGCAGACGGTTCACGGTCTGTGGGAAAGGAACCATGAATAGTAACGTTTACTTTTCCTTTCCATACCCCTGCATCTCGCTGATCATGCCATTGATCTTGCCCATGAAATGCGTCTTCGCGGTTTCCTGCAGCTTCATGGCACGGACCTTCAGCGGAAGGCCGAAGAGTGTAATGAATCCTTCTGCGTCGTGGTGGTCGTACAGATCGCCGGTGGTGAAGGATGCAAGCGACTCATTGTAGAGAGAGTAGGGACTCGTCGTTCCGTTCTTGATGATATTGCCCTTGTAGAGCTTGAACTTTACCTCGCCGGTCACAAACTGCTGGGTTGATTCGATAAATGCCTGGATCGCCTCCCTGAGCGGAGTGAACCATTTTCCTTCGTAGACCGTCTGAGCGAGCTGGCTGGCAAGGCGCTTCTTGTTTTCCATGGTTTCACGGTCAAGGCACAGCTCCTCGAGCTGGTCATGGGCCGCCATCAGAATCGTCCCGCCGGGAGTCTCATAGACGCCGCGGCTCTTCATGCCGACCACACGGTTCTCCACGATGTCGATAATGCCGATGCCATTCTTGCCGCCGAGTTCATTGAGCGTACGGATAATGTCGGAAACCTTCATCGCTTTTCCGTTAATGGTCTTCGGAATGCCCTTCTCAAATGTCATGGTAACCTCGGTCTCCTCGTCGGGCGCCTGCTGCGGGGTGACGGAGAGAACCAGAAGGGAATCATAATTGGGTGCCTGGGACGGATCCTCAAGCTCCAGCCCTTCGTGGCTGATATGCCACAGGTTGCGGTCGCGAGAATATCCCTTTCCCATGGAGAAGGGAAGATTGATTCCATGGCTCTTGCAGTAATCGATCTCATCCTCGCGGCTCTGCATCGTCCATATATCGGTCATGCGCCAGGGGGCGATCACTTTCAGGTCGGGGGCGAGAGCCTTGATGCCGAGTTCAAAACGGATCTGGTCATTTCCCTTGCCGGTGGCACCGTGGCATATGGCCGTTGCCCCTTCCTTCCGGGCTATCTCCACAAGGCGCTTTGCTATGACCGGACGTGCCATGGAAGTCCCGAGAAGGTACTTGTTCTCGTAAACGGCACAGGCCTGTACACAGGGAACTATGTAG
>CAJOQO010000318.1 GCA_905236545.1 uncultured Lachnospiraceae bacterium | reverse complement strand
GCCTCCGCGGCGATCGTATTGAGCACAATATTCGGCGCCGCGATGGAATCCCTGGAACCCACCATCCTGAACTCGAATTTATTGCCCGTAAAGGCGAACGGACTCGTGCGGTTGCGGTCTGTCGCGTCCTTGGAAAAATTCGGAAGCACGCTGACTCCTGTGTTCAGCCTGCCGCCCCGGATGGTGCTTGTCGCCTCGCCGGTCCGGATCAGCTGCAAAACCAGATCCTCCAGCTGATCTCCCAGGAAGACCGAGATCACGGCGGGCGGAGCTTCGTCCGAGCCCAGACGGTGATCGTTGCCCGGATCCGCCGCTGATTCCCTCAGAAGGTCCGCATGCTCGTCGACCGCCTTCAGGATGCAGGCAAGAACCAGCAGAAACTGATCGTTCTGGTGCGGCGTTTTGCCCGGATCAAGCAGATTGATCCCGTCATCCGTCTGGATCGACCAGTTGTTGTGTTTGCCTGAACCGTTGACGCCCGCAAAGGGCTTCTCATGCAGCAGGCAGCGCATATTGTGCCAGGACGCTACCCTCTTGAGCGTCTGCATGACGAGATGGTTGCTGTCAACCGCCAAAGACGCACTCTCGTAGATCACGGCAAGCTCATGCTGGGCCGGCGCCACCTCATTGTGCTGTGTCTTTGCCGGGACTCCCAGCCTCCACAGCTGCTCATTGACATCCTTCATGAAGGAGGCTACGCGGGTTCTCAACGACCCGTAATAGTGATCGTCAAGCTCCTGTCCCTTGGGCGGCATCGCCCCGAACAGAGTGCGGCCGGTATAGACCAGATCCTTGCGCTTGTGGAAGGTCGTCTTGTCAACCAGAAAGTATTCCTGCTCCGGACCGACATAGGGGCGCACTTTCTTCGAGTGCGTATTGTGAAACAGACGAAGAAGCCTCAGAGACTGTCTGTTCAGCACGTCCATGGAACGCAGGAGCGGCGTTTTGAAATCAAGCGCCTCCCCATTGTAGGAACAGAACGCGGTCGGAATGCACAGCGTTGCCCCTGCGGCATCCTTGCGCACAAAGGCGGGGGATGTCATATCCCAGGCGGTATAGCCTCTCGCCTCAAAGGTCGCCCGCAGTCCTCCGGATGGAAAGGAGGACGCATCCGACTCTCCCATGATCAGATTCCTGCCGGACAGCTCCATCAGAACCTTTCCGTCCTCACCGGAAGATGCCAGAAACGAATCATGCTTCTCCGCAGTTGTACCGGTCAGCGGCTGGAACCAGTGCGTATAATGGGTCGCTCCCTTCTCGATCGCCCACTGCTTCATCGCTTCCGCGATCTCATCCGCAACGAGCGGATTCAGTTTTCCGCCCTCCTCGATCGCTTTGTGAAGCTCCCGGTAGACATTTTTCGGCAGGCGGGATCTCATGACACTGTCAGAGAAAACATCCTCCCCGTAGATATCCGCAACATTGAATCCTTCCCCCATAGGTACAACTCCTTCCTGATTCCGGTACGAAAAAACAAAGGAGCATCCCGATGTCTGATTGCCGGAATGCTCCTTATCCTTTAACACCGCTTCGGTTAATCTACAACAAGTCCGGAGGGAACGCAAGTGTGTTCATACCCGTTATTTCTTCTGGACATACTTCAGGCAGTCAAGTGTGACAGCAGCCAGGATGATGATTCCTTCAAATACGAACTGGAGGTTCGTATCGATTCCCAGAATCGTCAGGGAGTAAGTCAGCGCGGTGAAGATCAGTACACCGACAACAACGCCGGAGATCTTACCGATACCACCGGTAAATGACACGCCGCCGACCACGCATGCAGCGATGGCGTCCATATCCCAGCCCTGTCCGTAAGCCGCTGAGCCGGAACCGATCATACGGTTGCACTCAAGCCAGGAGCCAAATCCATACAGGACGCCTGCCATCATAAACGCGCCCATGGTGACCCAGAACACGGAGATGCCGGAAACGGCAGCTGCCTCGGAGTTGCCGCCCACCGCGTACAGATACTTTCCGAACTTTGTCTTGTTCCAGATAAACCATACGATGGCGACGGCCGCGGCCGCCCACAGGATGATCGTCGGAAAGCTTCCGATCTTGGGGATGACTGCGTTCGGGATGTCATTCTCGATCGCACCGAAGGACACACCCTTGGTTGCGTAGGTGACAAGTCCGAAGATCATCAGCATGTTTGCCATCGTGCAGACAAAGGGATGCATCTTGAATCTCGCCGTGAAGAATCCCGCGAGCGAAGTAAAGCAGGTGCAGGCAATGATGCACAGAAGCAGCGCGAGAATCGCCCTTACCGCCAGCGGGATGCCCGTCAGGTCAAATACCGCTCCGAAAACCGCTCCCGTATTGGGGCCTTTGTGCATCACGATCGTGGAGATACACATGCCCATGCCGACCATTCGTCCGATGGAAAGATCCGTACCGGTCAGCAGGATCAGGCCGGCAACGCCAAGCGCCAGGAACATGCGCGGGGAAGCCTGCTGCAGGATATTCAGCACATTGTTCACCGTCAGCAGGTCTGTATGCTTGACAACCGGAGCTATGATGCAGAGCATGATAAAGATGCAGATGATGACGATATACAGTCCGTTCGAGAGGAAGAACTGTTTCCTGGAGAAGGTGTATCTCCGGTTCTCCCGCTTCTGCGCCCGATTCTGCGCAAACGTGAATCTGGAATTGCGCAGCAGGTCGATCAGATGGTACTTGTGCGTGAACGCCTCATGCTCTCTGTCCTTGACATCCTGCAGATCCTTCTGATAGACAAGCTTCGCATCGAACAGCTTGTTCTTCGCGACATAATTCTCGTCTTTGAGTTCCTGCGTGTATTTCGCTCTTTCCTCTCCGGAAGCGGAAGCCGCCCTGGCCTTCAGCCCGGAGATGGTTTTCTCCCTTTCCGCCTTAAGCGCCGCCACCGTCTCGTTATACTTTCTCTGCGCGGCTGCCTTCTCCAGCTCTCCGCTGGCCCTGACCGCGCTCAGATATTCCCTGTCGTAATGCGCGTCGATATAGCCCTCGGCCTCCGCGATCAGCCTGTCGACCTCGGCCTTGTTCTTTGACTCAACAGCCTTCGCCTGCTCAAGCTTTGCCTGATCTTCCGCGCTCAGTCTCGCCTTTTCCTCTTTGCTGAGCAGCTTGCTTTCCTTGATCACCTGGAGATGGCTGGTCAGATCCTGGACCTTATCGGTACCGTCCACTCTCAGCGCATCGATCCTTCTCTGTATCTTGCCGACGTACTCATCGATCGGCCGGAGGAGCTTCTGTGCCTCCTCCTCTGTCAGGATTCCTCCTGTCCTCACATTCTCTGCCATGTTTCCTTCCTCCCGGCTGGTTTCGCAGATCGTCTCTGCAATGAATCGAATCTGCAGAATCAATCATCCTGTTCCGCGGATCCTCAGGATCTGTTTCAGAATAACTTTTCATTCTACCGGTCTGCTCAGAAGTGAAAAGTTATTTCTGAACAGCTCCTTACAGATATTTCGCGCTGAGCCTGAGCAGCTCCTCCTGACTGGTTTCCTTCGTATTGACGATACCGGACAGACGCCCGTTGCTCATAACGCCGATCCGGTTCGTGATTCCCAGGATCTCCGGCATCTCGGAGGAAACGACGATGATCGTTTTCCCCTGCTTCGCCATCTGAATGATCAGCTCATAGATCTCATATTTCGCGCCGACATCGATTCCTCTCGTCGGCTCGTCCATCATGAATACCTCCGGCGCTCTCTCGAGCCATTTCCCGAAGATTACCTTCTGCTGGTTGCCGCCGGAGAGGCCTGAGATCAGGTCATCCGGCCCCATGCATTTCGTATGCATGATCCGGATCTCATCCTCCGTTGCCCGGCGCATCTTCGGATCCGAAAGAACCAGGCCTGACATATAACGGTTCAGATTCGCGATCGTCGTGTTAAAGGTCAGATCCCCCTTCGCAAACATTCCGTTCGCCTTGCGTTCCTCGGTGATCATGGCAAATCCATGTTCCATGGCTTCCTTGGCGCTGTTAAAGTTCATCAGATGATCCCTGTAATAGATCCGCCCGGATGCTCTGGTACGGACGCCGAAGATCGTCTCCAGCAGCTCGGACCGGCCCGCGCCTACGAGGCCGTACAGCCCGAAGATCTCTCCCTCATTGACCTCAAAGGAAATATCCTGCAGATAGGGCGTAAACTTTGTGGACAGGTGTTCTACACGGAAGACCGGACTTCCGGGATGATTGTCCACAGGAGGAAAACGATTCTCGAGCGATCGTCCGACCATCGCGGCGATCAGCTCATTGAAATCCGTGTCCTTCACCGCCTTCGTCATCACCATCTCGCCGTCCCGAAGGACGGAAACTTCATCGCAGATCTCAAAGATCTCATCCATCTTATGGGAGATATAGATCAGGGAGATCCCCTCGCTGGTCAGCTGCCGCATGATCCGGAACAGTTTCCGCACCTCCGGCTCCGTGAGGGAGGATGTAGGTTCATCCAGAACGATTATTTTCGAATTATACGAGATTGCCTTCGCGATCTCACACATCTGACGCGCGGACACGGACATCTTCCTCATCGGCTGCGTCAGATTTACAGTCATCCCAAGCGTACGAAAAAGCTCCGCAGCCTCCTTCTTCATCCGTCCTTCGTCAATCACGCCGCCGTTGGTGGGATAGCGGCCGAGAAACAGATTGTCCACGACACTGCGGTCAAGGCACTGGTTCAATTCCTGGTGCACCATCGCGACGCCATTCTCCAGCGCGTCCTTCGGACCCGAGAAGCTGATCTCTCTCCCGTCGAGCGTGATGTCTCCCTCATCCATGTGGTAGATGCCGAACAGGCACTTCATCATGGTAGACTTGCCGGCGCCGTTCTCCCCCATCAGGCCCATCACGATGCCCTTTTTCACCTCCAGGCTGATATGATCGAGCACCCTGTTTCTTCCGAAAGACTTGGACATACCGCGTATCGAAAGGATGATATCGTCTTTCTTATTATCCACGGCTTTTCTCCTTCACCATTTGTCATTGCCGGATTCCGCCCGGACATCCGCCGGATCTTCGGCCGGAAAGCGGATCCTTCGCCTTTTTGATCCTCTGTCAAAAGGAAAGGGGGAATTCCCGGGAATTCCCCCACTCTTTCAGGAGCTGCCTCACAATCGCCTGTGTATACTCTTGAGGATCATCAGGCCGTCCGATGACAGCTCCTTATCGTTTCATCTGCATCGTTTCATCTGCGCGGTGCGCCGCGATGCTTTACTGAAGCAGAGCCGTGTAGGAAGCGGCGTTGTCCGTCTTGACCATGTTGATCGCGTATGCGTCATACTGATCCGGGTTGCCCAGACGGTTCGTGATGTTGGACTCAGTCTGTCCGTCGCCGCCGATGTACTCGACGTTCAGGTTCAGAAGGTCATCATAGTTCTCGAGCAGCGGCTGATAGGTCGAGCTCAGGAAGTTGTCGGATGCGTTGTAGATGTCAAGCCATACGTTCTTCACCGGAGAGGAATCCTCGCTCAGCTGGTTCGCAACCGGCGCATAGACAACCGTGGAATCCAGGAAGTCCTCATAGTTGTCGGAGGTAACCGCCAGGTTCAACGCATAGTAGGAACGGGTATCCTCATCATAATAGTAGTCTTCATCGGAAAGAACGTTGCCGGCCTCGTCGGGGGTTCCGATTCCGGTATCCGGATCTACGTCGTCAAGCGCGTTTCTCAGAACTCTGAGGGTCAGGTAAGCCTGCACATCGGCGTGCTGGGAAATGGTTCCCGCATAGCCGTCCGCGATCGCCGCGACCGCGTCGCTGTTCGCGTCATATCCGAAGGTCGGAACGCCTTCTTCCTGGGACCATGCATTGAACATCGCCATGCCCATGCCGTCGTTGTTGGAGACGATCACGTCGATCTGATCGCCGAAGGACGCGGTCCAGGTTCCGATGGTATTGCCGGCGGTGGCAGCATCCCAGGTCGCTCCGGAAGCGTTCTTCATCTCGTGGGAAGCAAGCTCTCTGACCGTCAGGCCGCCGATCTCGCCATCCTGCACGACGGAAGCGCTGCCGTCCACATTCGTCTCAGCCGGAGACGGATCAATCTCGCCGTCAACCTCAACGCCGGTGCCGAGAGCCTTGCGGGCGCCGCGGGTACGTGCGATGGAATCGTTGTGGCCGATGTCGCCGATTGCCAGGACATAGCCGATGATGCCGTCGCCGTTTCTGTCTATGGTGTCGATGTTCGCTTCGATGTAGTCAGCGATCATCTGGCCCTGCAGCTCGGCACCCTGGTTCGCGTCAAATCCTACATAGTAGGTCTTGTCGTTCCAGGTGAGCGCATCCATGTCCAGCTCGCCGGTGGAGCTGTTGGACGGCTGGCGGTTCCACCATACCAGCGGT
>CAJOQO010000317.1 GCA_905236545.1 uncultured Lachnospiraceae bacterium | reverse complement strand
GTGTGAAGCTGCCGGAGTCAGATGCCTGACGCGTCATTTGCCGGAGCGTGTCTCTCAGGAGGAGCTCCTGTGCCTGATCGATACCGTCAATGAAGATCCTTCCATTCACGGCGTCCTCCTGATGCGCCCTCTGCCCGGGTTTCTGGATGAGCCGGTGATCACGAACAGGCTTCGCCCGGAGAAGGATGTCGACTGTATGACAGATCTGTCCGTGAGCGGACTGCTGAGCGGAAGAAGGATCGGTTTTGCTCCCTGCACGGCGGAGGCCGCGATGGCGTTCCTGGATCATTATGGAATCGATGCCGCCGGAATGAGAGCCGTGGTGATCGGAAGATCCCTGGTCATCGGAAAGCCGGCTGCCCTCATGCTGACAGACCGGAACGCGACGGTTACTGTCTGCCATACGAAGACGCGTGATCTTCCATCCGTCACACGGGAAGCGGATCTTCTTCTTGTGGCTGCAGGCCATCCGGATACGGTGACAAAAGAACATGTCAGGCCGGGACAGATATTGATTGACGTAGGGGTCAATATGGGGCAGAATCAAAAACTGTGCGGCGATGCCGCATTCGATGAGGTGGAGAAGATCGTAGGGGCGATCACCCCGGTTCCCGGAGGAGTCGGCGCTGTGACCTCCTCGATTCTGGTCCGTCATGTCGTGGAAGCATGTGAGAGAATGACTGTCTGAACAGATCATCCGGAATGAGGATGGAATTGCGGACAGAAAACAGCCTTTGAAAGACGAGAGGAAGGCAGCGGACAATCAAGGAGAACAGACTGAGAGAATGAAATTAGGACTTGTAATTGAAGGCGGCGGAATGAAATGTGCTTATTCGTCAGGAATACTGGACCTGATGATGGATGACTGTATCCGACCCGACTATGTGATCGGCGTGTCTGCCGGTGCGGCCTGCGGCGCTTCTTTTGTCGCGGGGCAGAGAGACCGGAACCGGAGATTTTTTGTCGACTATGTCAACAGGCCGGATTATATGGGATGGTCAGCGTTCTTCCGCAGCCGGGGAAACTTCTTTAATCTGGAGTATATCTACCAGGATATGACCGGAAGGGGCGGCGAGGATGAGCTTGACTATGACGCGATTATGAGGAATCCCTGCGAGCTGTGGGCGGTTGCGACCGACGCCAGGACAGGCAGGCCGCATTACTTTACGAAAAAAGATCTGCATCCTTATGATTATTCTGTTTACATGGCGAGCTGTGCGATTCCTGTTGCCTGCAGACCGGTGAAGATCGACGGCCATCTCTACTTTGACGGCGGCTGCAGTGATGCCCTTCCGGTAAAACGGGCCCTGGAGGCAGGCTGTGACAAGGTGATCGTGATTCTCTGCCGTCCGAAGGACACGGTCAGGGAGCCGGAGAAGTACCGGAAGCTGTATCGTACGGTGCTGCACCGCTATCCGAAACTGATTCATAACCTGGATGTCAGGCATACACGCTACAACGAGACGCTTCGCAATGTGAAAAAGCTGGAAGAAAAAGGCCGTACCCTGATCATCGCTCCGGAACATCCTCTGAACATAACGACTTATACGAAGGATCCGGAGCCGCTTCAGGCGCTGTATGATACAGCGGTGGAGGAATATGCCGGATACCGGGACAGGCTGCTTGCATTCTGTGAGGACCATGCAGGCGCATCTGCGTGAAGGTCAGGCTTCTGGCGCCGGAATCCATAAAATGTCCGGGTACCTGGAGCGTGTTCCCCCGGATGACATGTGCAAACAAATAATTGAGTTAAAACCTGCATTTAGCCATAAAAATTTCCGAAAACGTAAATTTTTCGGAAATTTTTTCTATTTTGGTGTTGCGCACATATTTTGCGAAGCGATATAATAACCGCGTTGCCGGGATGGCTTGCGCAGCGCTTGCCGGAGCGGTGTCTGACATAGAGGAGGTATACAGTATGTCTTATGTTGATGAAGTCTATGAACGCGTAGTAGCTCAGAACCAGGCTCAGCCCGAATTCCATCAGGCGGTAAAGGAGGTTCTGTCCACGCTTCGCCCGGTGATCGAAGAGAATGAGGAAGAGTATCGCAAAGAGGCTCTTCTGGAGCGTATCACAACGCCCGAGCGTCAGATTCTGTTCCGCGTACCGTGGGTGGATGACAAGGGCCAGGTCCAGGTGAATAATGGATTCCGCGTACAGTTTAACAGCGCGATCGGTCCGTACAAGGGCGGTCTGAGGTTCCATCCTTCCGTTACGCTTGGAACCATCAAGTTCCTCGGCTTTGAACAGATCTTCAAGAAT
>CAJOQO010000316.1 GCA_905236545.1 uncultured Lachnospiraceae bacterium | reverse complement strand
GCGCCGTTGAAGAAGAATCCTGCGTTGTTGTCGCCCGGGTCGCCGGCGGTGAACTCAATGTTGAACGGGCCGTCAGCGTTCTCGAGATCCAGCGTGTCAATGATGTACTGGCCCTGAACCTGGCCAACCTTGTAGTTGTCGAATGTCGCGTAGTAGGAAACGCCATCGCTCTCCATCAGCAGACGGTCATAAGCGATAACCGGGATCTCATTCTCCTTTGCCATGTCAAGCGCCTCGCCGAGGGAGGAGCCTTCGATCGCGGCAATGACGAGAACGTTCGCGCCGGAGGAGATCATGTTCTCAACCTGGGACAGCTGGGTCTGAACATCGTTGGAAGCATACTGCAGGTCGACTTCATAGCCGGCTTCCTCCAGCATCTTCTGCATGTTCTCACCATCCTGGTTCCATCTCTGCAGATCCTTCGTCGGCATGGAAACACCGATCTTCTCAGCATAAGCGGCCGAAACCATCATGCCGGCAGCCAGCGCAGTTGTCATTGCAAGTGTAACTAACTTCTTCATGCTACTATCCTCCATTTAGTTGAATGAAAAAACCACACGGGACAACCTCCGTCCCTGTTACTGACCCTACTATATCACAGTCAAAATGACGGAGAAATGGAATGTTTTAACCTGTTTTAGTCCATTTTTAACGGCGCTGCCCGAAAGCAGCGCCGTCTTTAGCACATTTTTGCACAAACCGGCAGATCCTGCCAATAAAATGCTATCTCACCGAGAACTTATAGCAGGTAACCGATTCAAACTTCTGTCCTGCCTTCAGAACCGGCTTCGCGAAGCCTTCCTGGTTGATCGAATTCGGATAGTACTGGGTCTCCATGCAGAAGCCGCCGCGATAGTCATATTCCGCTGCGCCCTTGCCCTTATGCTTCGTGATGAAGTTGCCGACATAAAGCTGCACGCCCGGAAGGTCCGTATATACCTCCATGCAGATCCCGGTCTTCGGCTGGTAAGCCTCGGCAAACCGCACAACCTCTCCCTTGTCCTTCCCGATCACGAAATTATGGTCATAGCCGCCGCCGAAGGCCAGCTGCTCGTCGTCCGCCTCAATATCGCGGCCGATCGTCCTGGGACTTGTGAAATCAAATGCGCTTCCCGCCACCGGGCGGATCTCCCCGGTCGGAATCGCCTGTGCGTCGATCACCGGCGTATACGCTTCACAGCTCATCCACAGCTGCGTGTCAAGGATGCTGCCGCTGTCATGCCCGCCAAGGTTGAAATAGGAATGGTTGGTCATGTTGCAGACGGTATCCTGATCGCACTGCGCCGTGTATTTCAGCTTCAGCGTGTTGTCATCCGTCAGCGTATAAGTAACGGTTCCGGTAAAGTTTCCCGGGAATCCCTGCCGCAGATGGGCATCCTGAATCTCGAAGGTGACGGAATTCTCCGTACACGCCGTTACCTGTGCCCTGCGCAGATGGAAGTACTCCAGGCCGCTGTGCAGATTGTTCTCGTTGTCATTGACCGGAAGCTGCCAGACCTTCCCGTCCAGCTCAAACTTCGCCTTATCGATCCTGTTCCCGCTCCGTCCGACCCAGGCTCCGAAGAAAAACCCGTTTGCCCTGTACTCCTCCGGCGTATCATATCCCAGCACGACATCACGCATGGTTTCATTCTTATCCTGCAAAAGCAGGGATACCAGCGTACCGCCAAGGTCTGTCACCTTCGCCTGCGTTCCCTTCTCATTCGTGATCGTATACAGCGTGTATTCATTTCCAAATGGTTCCTTTGTCACTGACATATCCTGACTCCCTCTCTGATTCACGCCGCTTCGGGGCGGCAGAAGTGAAAAGCTGTTTCCGAACAGTTCCTTGACAAGGCCGGGGATGCAGTACACCCCCGGCCCGAAATGACTGTGCTGTCTGTTCTCTGTTTTCCGGAAGGATTCTCATTCTCCGGAAGGACTCTCATTCCCTGAAAGGATTCTCATTTCCTGAAAGGATTCTCATTCCCTGAAAGGATTCTCATTACCTGAAGGGATTCTCGCTCTTATACGGAAGCGATGCGGGCTGGTTCCAGCCGATCTCCTCCTGCGCGACTCCGATATACTTGAAGACCTCGAACAGAGCCTTCCCGTAGTGGCCGAACGCAACCGCTCCGTGATGCGGATAGCCGCCCTCGATCAGAACATGACGGTAGAACCGTCCCATCTCCTTGATCGCGAACACGCCGATGCCGCCGAAGGACTTCGTCGCTACCGGAAGAACCTCGCCCTCGGCAACATATGCCCGAAGGATATTGTCAGAGGTGCTCTGCAGACGATAGAAGGTGATCTCACCCGGAGCGATATCGCCCTCGAGCGTTCCGTTCGTCACTTCGATCGGCAGATTGCGGGCCATGATCTTCTGATACTTCATCTCAAAGTTCTTCACCAGTCTGGTGGAGCAGGTATTTCCGCAATGGAAGCCCATGAAGGTATCGGTATGCGTGTAATCGAACTTGCCCTTAATGGACTCGTCATACATGTCATCCGGTACGGAGTTGTTGATATCCAGCAGCGTTACGGACTCGCCGGAGATGCAGGTTCCGATGAACTCGGACAGAGCGCCGTAGATGTCAACCTCGCAGGATACCGGGATGCCGCGGCCGGTCAGACGGCTGTTGACATAGCAGGGGACAAACTTGAACTGTGTCTGGAACGCAGGCCAGCACTTTCCGGCGATGCAGACATACTCTCTGTAGCCCTTATGCGCTTCGATCCAGTCAAGCAGCGTCAGCTCATACTGCGCAAGTCTCTCCAGAACCTCCGGCTTCTTGTTGCCGGCGCCCAGCTCCTTCTCCATGTCCTCGACAACTCCCTGAATCCTCTTGTCGCCGGCGTGGTTGTTGAAGGCCTCGAAAAGATCCAGCTCGGAATTCTCCTCAACCTCAACCCCCAGATTGTACAGCTGCTGGATCGGAGCGTTGCAGGCAAGGAAGTTGTTCGGTCTGGGTCCGAAGGTAATCAGTTTCAGTCTGGACAGGCCATAGACCGCGCGCGCGATCGGAAGAAACTCATGGATCATGTCCGCACATTCCGCAGCGGTTCCGATCGGATACTCCGGAATATAAGCGCGAACCTTGCGCAGGCGGAGGTTATAGCTCGCGTTGAGCATGCCGCAGTATGCGTCGCCTCTGCCGTCGGAAAGATCCGCCTGGCTCTCCTCTGCTGCCGCCACGAACATCTTCGGTCCCTCAAAGTGCTTCGCAAGCAGGGTCTCGGAGATCTCCGGGCCAAAGTTTCCAAGATAAACGACCAGCGCGTTGCAGCCGGCCTTCTTCACATCCTCCAGTGCCTCGACCATCTGAGTCTCGCTCTCGATGATGCAGACCGGACATTCATAGATGTCTGCAGCATCATATTTCGCTGTGTAAGCTTCAACGAGAGCCTTTCTGCGGTTGATCGCAAGCGAAGCCGGGAAGCAGTCGCGGCTGACGGCTACGATACCGACCTTTGCCTTTGGAATGTTTGTGAACATGTCGAATTCCTCCTCTTTCTGTTCCTCTGAAAAACGCTTTTGTTACTATAATAAACAGGCAGCGCAGCATATATCCTTCTTAAGCGGAGCCTGTATCATACATGATTCAAAGCTTCGCCGCTTCCCGCGGCCTTCGTCGCGGGAAGCGCGCAGGGTTTTCTCACTGAATCTGCGGGAACACTTCCTTCAGCGCCGGATAGATCTTCCTG
>CAJOQO010000315.1 GCA_905236545.1 uncultured Lachnospiraceae bacterium | reverse complement strand
TTTTAAGGATATTCAGGCGAAGCGGGAGAACTCCGCCTACAGAGACTGGTACTGCAATGTAAACTTCGGCGGCAACAACGAGTACAACGACGGGTTTTCCTATGATAACTGGGGCGGCTATAACCTTCTGGTCAAGCTGAACCAGAGGAATCCGGCGGTCCGGGACTATATCTGTGATGTCATCCGCTTCTGGGTCAGCGAATTCGATGTGGACGGCATAAGGCTGGACGCCGCTGACGTGCTGGACTTTGAGTTTATGAAAGCGCTCCGGCGGACGGCGGATGAGGTGAAAAATGAGTTCTGGCTGATGGGAGAAGTGATTCACGGTGACTATTCCCGCTGGGCCAATGAGAATACCTTGCACAGTGTTACGAATTATGCGCTTCACAAGGCACTGTACAGCGGGCACAATGACCATAACTATTTTGAGATTGCCCACACGGTACAGCGGACCATCGACATGGTTCCGGGCAATATCAGGCTGTACAATTTTGTGGACAATCACGATGTGGAGCGCATCAGCACCAAGCTGATGAACAAGGCTCATTACATGCCGGTTCACATCCTTCTCTACACGCTTCCGGGAATCCCGTCCGTATACTACGGCAGCGAGTTCGGGATCGAGGGGAGGAAGGAACAGTTTTCCGACGACTCTCTGCGTCCGCAGATTGACCTGGAAGAGCATGCCGGAGATTATGAGCACAACGCCTGTACCGGTCTGATCGCCGCTCTGGGCAGGCTTCACAGCCAGTGGAAGCAGGAGCTTGTATATGGCGGCTTCAGGCAGCTGTGCCTGACCAACCAGCAGTATGCCTTTGCCCGCGGCAGCCTCATCGTGGCGGTTAACAACAGTGACGGCGAGGGATGGATCAACGTGGAGGCCGGCAGTGCCGCGGCTTATGTCGGCCTGCTCAGCGGAAAACGGCTGGAGAATTCCTCCGGCAGACTGAATTTTGCGCTTCCGGGCTGCAGCGGTGATATCTTTGCGCCGGAGGACGATGCGGAGCGGACCGGTTCCGGCAGGGACGATACAGGGAAGGACGCACAGGCGCCTGCCTCCCCGTCCATAACGGCAGCGGCTGCGCCTCAGGCTTCGTCCGGGGCAGGGGCACAGGAGTGTGGCGCCGGGACACAGGCTGATCCGGAACCGGAAGCGAAGACCGTGCAGGAGGCATCCGCGGCGCCGGCGGATGGGAAGACATCCGCGGGGCAGGCCGCAGGACAGGCATCTGCGGGGCAGGCTGCAGGGCAGGCATCCGCGGAACAGGCGGATGGAAAGGCATCCGGGACGCAGGCCGGAAAAGAGGTTCCGCCGGAGGAGGTTCAGATCCCCAACATACCGTATGACCTGATGACAGTAGAGCAGCTTCAGGCGGTGATCCTTTCCAAACTGGCAAAGAACGGCCCCGTTACAGACCAGATGCGCCGGGATGTGGCCGAGAACATCTGGCACAATTCTCTGGTGAACTGGGCAAACAGCTTTTAAGGGAGGAGGCGGATATGACATTTGAAACCATATTGGAAAAGGCCAGGGAAATGGCCCGGAAAGCTGATATTTCCGGGATTGATTTCCTGGCGGTACAGATCAACATCGAGGGCGGAGAATCCGGTGTATTCTATGTAGAAGTCAAGGACGGCCGCATCAGTGTGGAACCCTATGAGTATTATGACCGTCAGTGCCGGATCGCCATCAGCGGGGATGACTTTGACAGGCTTATCCGGGGAACCCTTGATCCCGGGAAGGCTTATGACGAGGGAACCCTGCGGGTGGACGGAGATCTGGATAAGGCGCTGAAGTTTTCTGAACTGATTCAGAGCAACACAGAAGGATGACAGGCAGATATGGAAAAAGAAACAGTTATAAAGATTGTGGCAGGGGCAGCCGCGGGTGCTGTCGGACTGACGACAGGGATTGCATCCGCGATGCTGTACAGCAGAACCGTTCCCAGACAGGAGGGAACCAGTCAGGATATTATCAATGAATTCGCCGATCCCGAGAAGATGGCCGGGTATGCTGTCACCATGGCTCCCGTGGGGGAATGGATGAAACAGCAGAACCTGGAGGAGGTGAACATCTATTCCCGGGACGGGCTGATGCTCCACGCGTACTATCTTGCGGCGGAAACGCCGTCCGACAGGCTGGTGATTCTCCACCACGGCTTTACCAGCAATGCCATGGACAATTCTACGCATGCGATGTTTTTCCACGCGCAGGGATATGGCGTTTTGCTGCTCGACCTGAGAGCGCACGGAAAGAGCGAGGGAGCGTACACAGGATTCGGCATCCTTGACCGCTATGACACGCTCGAGTGGGTGAGATACAGCCGGAAACGATTTGGCGGGAATATAAAGATCGTTCTTCACGGTACCTCGATGGGAGCCTCGACGGTACTGATGGCACTGGGGATACCGGAGATCCAGTCGAGTGTATCGGCGGTTATCGCAGACTGCGCATATACCTCTCCGAATGACATTTTTGCTCATGTGATCGAGAAGAACTATCATCTGCCGGCAGCGCCGATCCTGAAGGTGACCAGCATCCGCGCCAAATCGACAGCGGGGTACAGCTTTGACGAATACTCCACTCTGGACGCCCTGAGCGACAACCGGGTTCCGGTTCTCTTTATTCATGGCAGCGAGGATAAGTTCGTTCCCACATGGATGAGCCGGAAAAACTATGCGGTTTGCCCCGGAAAGAAGAAGCTGCTGATCGTGGAGAACGCCGGACACGGTTCGAGCGTCTTCGAGAATCGCGACCTGTATGAGCAGACGGAGAAGGAATTCCTCGAGGATGTGCTGAGTTACAGGAGTGTTGATGCGGAGAACGCGGAAAACGCAGAAGCGGGAAATGTTGAGAATGCAGAAGCGGAGAGCGCGGAAAACGCAGAAGCGGGAAATGTTGAGAATGCAGAAGCGGAGAGCGCGGAAAACGCAGACGCGGGG
>CAJOQO010000314.1 GCA_905236545.1 uncultured Lachnospiraceae bacterium | reverse complement strand
GATCGACACCTACCGCTCCAGCGGCGCGGGCGGGCAGCATATCAATAAAACGTCCTCTGCGATCCGGATCACGCATTTTCCCACGGGAATCGTCGTGACCTGCCAGAATGAGCGCTCCCAGTTCCAGAATAAGGACAAGGCGATGCAGATGCTCAAGGCGAGGCTCCTTATGCTGAAGATGGAGGAGAACCGCGAGAAAGCAGCCGGCATACGGGGCGAGGTAAAGGAGATCGGCTGGGGCAGCCAGATCCGTTCCTATGTGTTCCAGCCCTACACGATGGTGAAGGATCTGAGAACCGGATGGGAGACGGGCAATGTACAGGCAGTCATGGACGGCGATCTGGATCCGTTTATCGATGCCTACCTGAAATGGGATTCCCTTGGAAGGCCGGATCGAAAGGCAATGACAGCCGAGTAAGTTGTTTTTGAACAGATCCTAAGAATCAAAAGCTCCTGAGCGAAGGAATGTCCGGCGACAGATCCGGAGCAAATCATCGGCGGAGACAGAAAACAGATACAGGATAACAGTTTTATATGGAGGTATGGTATGGGTATCATCAGAGCTGCATTCGGTTCCGTAACAGGCGCGCTCGGCGATCAGTTTCTTGAGGTCGTAGAGCCGGTCAACATGGGTGCGCAGACGCTCATGACACAGGGAAAGCTGAAGAACAAAAGCGGTTTTGCTTCCAGCGATATCATTTCGAACGGATCATGTGTCCATGTGTATGACAATCAGTTCATGATCCTGACCGATGGCGGAAAGATCATCGACTACACGGCTGAGCCGGGCTATTTCATCGTCGACAATTCCTCCGCACCGTCTCTTTTCCAGGGCCAGTTCAAGGCAAGCCTGAAGGATGTCTGGGAGAGGTTTAAGTTTAACGGATCTTCCCCGCAGTCCCAGAAGGTGTATTTTATCAACACCCAGGAGATCAAGGGAATCAAGTTCGGCACACGCAATGCGATCAATTATTTTGACGGCTTCTACAACGCGGAGCTGTTCCTGAGAGCGTTCGGCACCTACTCGATCAAGGTGACGAACCCGCTTCTGTTCTACGCGAACGGCTGCCCGCGCAACGCGGCTCAGGTTGACGTTGCCGATATCAATGAGCAGTATCTGAATGAGTTCCTTGAGGCGCTGCAGGCCGCGATCAACCAGATGAGCGCGGATGGCGAGCGGATCAGCTTTGTCGCCTCCAAGAGCACGACGCTGTCCAGGTACATGGCGGATGTGCTGGATGAGACCTGGAAGGAGCTGCGCGGCATCGAGGTTGTATCGGTCGGGATCGGATCGATCTCCTATGATGAAGAATCCCAGAAGCTGATCAACATGCGCAACCAGGGTGCCATGATGCAGGATCCGACGATCCGTGAGGGCTTCGTCCAGAGCGCGGTGGCGCAGGGCCTTCAGAATGCGGGCTCGAATCCGGCAGGTGCCGGTGCCGCCTTTATGGGCATGGGCATGGGGATGAACGCTGCCGGCGGCTTCATGCAGTCTGCAAGCGCGACGAATGCGGCCCAGATGCAGCAGCAGTCACAGCAGCAGCCCCAGAGCCAGCCTCAGGCAGCTGCGGGAGGAGCGCGCGCAAAACAGCCCGGAGAATGGTTCTGCCCGGAATGCGGAACGCTGAACGGCGGTAAGTTCTGCATGAACTGCGGTACGAAAAAACCGGAATAATCTGTAACGAACAGGGGGTCATTCCCGAAAACCGGAGTAAGAAGCCCTGGCCGGAGTCTTATCGCCGGTCAGGGCTTTTTCTGTTGAAAAAATCGTTGGGAGCTGTTCGGAAACAACGTTTCATTTCTGAAACAGGCCATAAGGGAAGGAGAATACGACATGGACATTGTATGTTTGGATGTGGAGGGCGTACTGGTGCCCGAGATCTGGATCGCATTTTCAAAAGCGAGCGGTATCAGCGAGCTGAAGAGAACCACCAGGGATGAGCCTGACTATCATAAACTGATGAACTGGAGACTTGGCATCCTGAAGGAGCACGGACTCGGACTGAAACAGATCCAGGACGTCATAGCCACGATTGATCCGTTCCCGGGGGCGAAGGAATTTCTTGATGAACTGCGTTCCATTACGCAGGTCATCCTGATCTCGGATACCTTTACCCAGTTCGCCTCTCCGCTGATGGAGAAGCTGGGGAGGCCGACCCTTTTCTGCAACACACTGGAAACGGGAGAGGATGGGATGATCGACGGTTTCCGGATGCGGATCGAAAACTCGAAGCTGAGCACGGTGAAGGCGCTGCAGTCGATCGGATTCGATACCATCGCAGGCGGAGACTCGTATAATGACCTGGCGATGATCCGTGCCAGCCGCGCCGGTTTTCTGTTCCGGAGCACGCCGCAGATCATCGCGGACAATCCGGATATCCCGGCTTTTGAGAACTATCCGGAATTCTTCGCTGCGATCCGCGGCGCATTGTCGGAAACGTGAGGAAAAAACGCGGATCGATCCGGTATATACTTGTGGAGATGAAAAAGGATACATTTGGCATCAATATGAAAGAATACTGCCGCGCCTATGAGAGCGCGGCGCGGGAGAAGCTTCTCGGACGGCGGGTGACGGCAGAGGATCTTGCCGTCCATCAGGAAAAGATCCGGATCCTGCAGCACGAACGCCTGGTTCACCTGATCGTGACGGTCATGGTTGTCTTCGTGGAGCTGTTTGTCGTCGGCCTGACGATCCTTCATCCGGAGCTCGGGATCCTGCCTCCTGTGATCATGCTGGGGCTCGCGATTCTTCTCGGATTTTATTTTTACCACTATTTTTTCCTGGAGAATACCGTGCAGCGGTGGTACCGGATGGAGGATGAACTGAAGAAGGAGCTTCCGGACAGAAAGGAATGCTGAAAAGAGCTTCCGGACAAAAAGGCGCGCTGAAAGGGGAGTTTCCGGACAGGATGGAGGGTTTAAAAGGAACTTCCGAAAGCCGTCAGTAGGGCTTAAAGGATCCGCTCAGATCCATGTAGTAGTCTGCCCGCACCGTGTTCAGATACGGAAGCGTCCAGACCAGCCCGACGCCAAGGCTGAGGATGCTCAGCGCAAAAAATCCGATCAGTGACAGATGCAGGAGGAAGAAATCAGAGATGCGTCCGCGCATCAGTTCCCTGCTTCCGGACAGGCATTCGGACATACTGTATTCCTGATGATCGATGTACAGGAAAAGTGCCTGGCTGATCGGAAAGACGATTAAGACCTCCAGGATAACCATGCCTGCAAGCGAACAGAGGAGCAGCACCACCATCACGGAAACCGAAACCGCCGCCCTGGCATTGACGCCGAAGGCTCCTGTGTATACCAGACCGGACAGGCAGATCGTGAAGGGGGCGAGGCAGACCGTTTCAGCCGCTGCCAGAACCGTACACAGCGCCAGTGCCTTTGGTGTGTCATAGCGAAACGCCAGGAAAAGATCGCTGACGGAGACACGGTTTCCCCTTGCGATATTCAGGGAAAGGAAATACTGGCCTGCCTGAAACATCTTTGCGAGGATCATCACCAGAAAATCGAGCACCAGGTTCACGATCGTCAGAATGATAACCCCGGTTCCCGAAAATGGCCAGATCAGACAGGACACCAGCTGGTTCGCAAGCCCCGTCAGAATCCCGGTGATGACCAGCACGATGAAATACAGCATGTAATTGCCGGCCAGAGAATCTCTTGCGGCATCCTTAAGCTGTGCATGTGAACGTGTCATATGAACGCGCCTCCGTTTTCAGGAACGGATGAGGAGCTGGCGTTCCCCTGTTCCTCGCGGTATTTTCCGGAAAGGATGTCGCTGATCAGCTGCTGAGGATCCTCGGACTTTGCGGCTGATTCCGACTCGGAGGCACCGGACAGCTGACCGGTATAGTAGTTGTAGAGCTGCTCAACCTGCGCGCGAAGGCGCGGATCGCTGTAGACGGTACGGATTGCGTACCAGGTATACATACAGCTGAAGACAACGGCGCCGGCCGAGGCGATCAGTCCGATTCTGGCGCGTCCGTATACACCTTTTCCGGTACGTGACAGGAGGGCGAGAATGATCGAAGCCCCCGCCAGCGGCAGACTGATAAAGAACAGCTGAAATGCAAACACGGCGATCACGCCGCACACAAGGGAGGCTGTCGCCATATTCCGCTTCGCCACGGTTGCCTTGAAACGATTGTAATCATCCGGGCCGCCGGAACCATAGTTTTGATAATCTGATCCGTTCAAATCTGTTTCTCCATCCTGAAATGCATTTTATTAAGTATATATTGAAAAGTTTATCACCAAGGTACGGGTAAAACAATGTTGCAAAGAAAACTTCATAGATTCTTCACAACAAGCGTTACAGGTCACACCCCGGCCGTCTCATGGTGCTCAGGGAGCGGCCCTGCGGGCTGTGATTGTCTTCTGCCTGTTGCGGTTTCACACTGCCGTAAGGTACAATAAGCAGTAATATAAAACAGGGATGAATGGGAGGAAGTATTATATGCATATGGCTGATGCTTTGATCACTCCGGCGACTGCCGGTGTGATGTTTGCTGCGTCAGGTATCGCGGCAGGGTATTCGATCTATAAGGTCCGCCGGGAGCATTCACCGGAGAAGGTTCCGGTGATGGGAGTGATGGGCGCTTTTGTTTTCGCTGCCCAGATGATCAATTTTACGATTCCGGGAACCGGATCCAGCGGACATCTGTGCGGAGGACTCCTGCTTTCGGCGGTTCTCGGGCCATGGGCAGGCTTCCTTACCATGATCGGCGTGCTTCTGGTACAGTGTCTGTTCTTTGCGGACGGCGGACTGCTGGCTCTTGGCTGCAACATATGGAACATGGCGTTCTACGGATGCTTTGTCGGAGCGCTTCTGATCTGGAGAAATGTGATGAAGAAAGGCGCTTCAAAAGGCAGGATCACCCTTGCCTCCGTCCTGGGCTGCGTGGTGACGCTTCAGATGGGCGCATTTTCCGTCTGCGTAGAGACGTATCTGTCCGGTATCTCCGCCCTTCCGTTCGGTGCGTTCCTGACAGCGATGCTGCCGATCCATCTGGCGATCGGCCTGGTCGAGGGCCTGATCAGCGCGGCGGTTCTTTGCTTTATTCATGAGGCACGCCCGGAGCTTCTGTGGGGCGTCGGTTCCGGGGAACAGGCGCCTGCCCGCCTTTCTTTCGGAAAGACACTGGCAATCCTTGCGGTGGCGGCTGCCGCGACAGGCGGACTGCTGTCGCTGGCGGCATCCTCCCTGCCGGACGGCCTGGAGTGGGCGCTGGAAAGGGTTGCCGGAACCGCGGAGCTTCCTGCGGCAGGCAGTGCTTATGAAGCGGCCGGTAAGATCCAGAACGCAACCGCTGTCCTGCCTGACTATGCGATCCCGGGTTCTGAGAGCGCGGCGGGAACAACGGTTTCAGGCCTGGCCGGAGCGCTCATCACTGCGGTGATTCTGATCGGCGTGGCGCTGGCGCTGCATTTCTTCCGCAGAAGGAAGGCCGGAAGCGTGGAGGCGGGATGATGCAGATCCGGTGCAGGAAATGAACCATGCGAAGGAACGGATCCTGCGAAGGAATGGGATCCTGCACAGGCATCGTGTCCGTCTGCCGGAAATGAACGGTGAGGGGAGCAGAGTTCTTCTTCATGAGTAAGATCGGTAATGCCGCGCGCAGCATCAGCAGGCTGGATGAGCTGGCGCGCAGGGACACCTGGCTGAACCGGGTGCATCCGCTTTCAAAGCTTCTGGTAACGCTTTTGTACCTGGTGCTGGTGGTCTCCTGGAAGCCCCGCCAGCTGACAGGCGTGCTGGGAATGGCGGTTTATCCGTTTGTGCTCTTTGAGATCGGAGATCTTTCATTCGGGAAAGCCCTGTATCGTCTGAAGATCGTTCTTCCCGTGGTATGTCTTGTCGGGATCCTGAACCCTTTTTTTGACAGGGAGCCGGTTCTGACAGTGTTCGGCGTGACGGTGACGGGCGGAGTCCTGACGATGCTGAGCCTGATGGCGAAGGGCGTTCTGACGGTATTGTCTACCTATCTGCTGATCGCAACGACGACTGTGGAATCGATCTGCAGCGCGCTTTCCATGCTGCACCTGCCAGGCATTATCGTGACGGAATTCCTGTTGATCTGCCGCTACGTTTCGGTTCTTCTTGGCGAGGCTGACAGAATGTGGCAGGCATATTCCCTGCGCTCTCCCGGGCAGCGGGGGGTGGCGCACGGCGCGTGGGGGTCCATGCTCGGGCAGCTCCTGCTCCGGAGCATGGACCGGGCGAAGGCCCTGTACCAGAGCATGTGCATGAGGGGATTTGGCGAAGACAGGCCGTTTGCTTATGGGAGGGGCCTGACCGGCAGAGACGTCCTTTATCTTGTGCTGTTCGCCGCCGCGCTGATAACGCTTCGGATCTTTCCGGTGCTGGAGCTGGTGGGGAAGCTGTTTTCCTGAGAGATACGGCGGGACTGCGGCCCGGCGCACAGGAGTGTTTTCTGCAAAACCCGCGCCGCGCGCCGGGTATCTGAAAGGTGTTTTCGGGGAGGAGGCGTATCCTTGAGCCACATTCATATCGATATCACGGGTCTGTCCTTCGCTTACGAACCGGGGCATATGGTTCTGGATGACCTGTCTGTTTCCTTTCACGAGCACGATTCTGTCGGCGTGATCGGTGCAAACGGTACCGGCAAGTCGACTTTTCTGAAGCTGATGGTCGGGCTGGAGATGGCTTCGTCCGGAAGCATCCGGGTCGAGGAGATCCCGGTTCAGAAGAAGACGCTTTCCAGGGTTCGCGAAAAAATCGGATATGTTTTCCAGGATTCCGACACACAGCTTTTCATGACGACGGTCCGGGAGGATGTGGCTTTTGCGCCGCGCAATTATGGGCTTCCGGAGGAGGAGGTCGGGAAAAGAGTGGAACATGCGCTTCAGACGGTTCATATTCCGGAACTGGCTGACAAGGCGGTTTACAAGCTGTCGGGCGGCGAGAAGAAGCTTGCGTCGATCGCGACGATCCTTTCGATGACCCCGGACATTATCCTGATGGATGAGCCGTCGGTTGCGCTCGATCCCGGAAACCGGAGAAATCTGATCCATATTCTGAATGAATTCGAACACCTGAAGATCATCGCGTCTCATGACCTGGATTTTGTCTGGGATACCTGCAGCCGTGTGCTTTTGATGGATGGCGGAAAGATCATCGCGGATGATACGCCGGAGAGGATTCTCCGCGATGAAGCGCTTCTGACCGCGCACGGGCTCGAGCTGCCGCTGTCCCTGACGGGAAGAGACCGTAGCTGAACGGCTCCTCAGGGAAACACGGATTCCTTCTGTTTTTGCTGTTGATAAGTATCTGCGTCTTGTGTTATCCTCCGGAAGATGTTATTCTATGCGGGCTGCTTCGGCGGCGCGATATGGTGAGTTCGTGACCATCCTCACCTTAAACAAAACTACGGAGGTAACTGGAATGAAAAATCAAAAGGTCCTGTTTCTGACGCAGGGAGCGGTGATCGCTGCTCTCTACGTTGTGTTATGCCAGCTGTTTGCGCCCATCAGCTTCCGGGACGTGCAGGTGAGAATCGCGGAAGGTCTGACGATCCTCCCGTATTTTACGCCGGCGGCGGTTCCCGGACTGTTTATCGGGTGCATCATCGGCAATATACTGGGCGGCGCGATCGTGCTGGATGTCGTGTTCGGAAGTATGGCAACATTACTGGGTGCTCTGGGAACCTGGGCGATCGGGAAAGCGATCCGGAAAAGGAATCTTTCGGGCCGTTGGAAGTATACGCTTCCGATCCCGCCGATTGTCCTGAATATGATTATCGTGCCGCTGGTTCTGTATTATGGATACGGGATCAATGTTCCGATTCCGATCCAGATGCTAACCGTAGGCCTGGGTGAAGTGATTTCCTGCGGCGTGATCGGAATGATTCTCCTGTTTGCGCTGGAGAAAGCCGGATGGAAAGTGTTTCACCCGCAGGGGAACTGAATCAGGCGTTTTCATGGCACGCGCCCTTAATCAGGGCAGCGTGCCTTTCATAAAATGATGTAAGGGTCAAAAGCCATGAATGGTCAATAGCCATGAATGGTCGAAAACCCGGAAGATGGGGCAGGCCTGCCAGTCTGAAACGAGTGGGGGGCTGATCCTTATATCATAACATCTCAGTGGGGGTGCCCCGCCTTTACAGGCAGTGAGCAACAAATCAGACTTGAATGGATGAGAAAGGGACAGATATGCCGGAGGTTAAGAAGGTAACCAGGATAACAGACAATCCGTTTTTGAACTATTACGAGCTTTCAACGGTAAACCGGGTCGGAAAGAGCGGAAGATACTTTATGGCTTCGAGAGCAAGAGATATCTCCTCCCTGGATCTGGTGACCGGTGAAAATGCGCCGGACGGTGTTGTGATCTTCAGCTTCGTCCGTGACCAAAAGCCCCGTGTGGTTCTGGTCCGCCAGTACCGCTATCCGCTTGCGGGCTGTGTCTATGAACTGCCTGCCGGCCTGATCGAAAAGGGGGAAAACTACAGGGAGGCCGCTGTGCGTGAGATGAAGGAGGAGACGGGGCTTGTTTTTCATCCTCTCACCGTGGATCCGATGTATGAGCGCGCATTTTACAACTCCGTCGGCATGACCGATGAGAGCTGCAACCTCGTCTATGGGTATTGCGAAGGAACCATCAGCCGCGACGGCCTCGAAGAGTCTGAGGAGCTGGATGTGATCCTGGCGGACCGGGAAGAGGCGGTCCGGATCCTCCGCGAGGAGAAAGCAGCCGCAAACTGCGCGTACATGCTGATGCAGTTTATCGCGCATCCGGATGATCCGTTTTC
>CAJOQO010000313.1 GCA_905236545.1 uncultured Lachnospiraceae bacterium | reverse complement strand
GAGCTGCAGAATCAGCCGTCTATGGGGAAACCATCCGCAGGCCGGGGCATGTAACCAAGCCTTTTTTATTGCGCGATCAGCAGGCAGCGTGTAAGATAGGCAGAGTGTGAAATGATGTGGGAAGAACCGGAGCGGACAGGAACAGAACCGGGACAGACCGGAGGAAGCTTCAGGAAGACGCAGCAGGGAGAGGATGCGGATCACCGATGAACCAGAACAATATTATCGAAGGACATGATCTGACATATAGCTATACCATCTATGATGACGAAGGCAATCCGGAATCGGATCAGACCGCGCTCGCCGGGGTAGACATCGAGGTGGAGCCGGGGCAGTTCATCGCGATACTGGGGCATAATGGTTCAGGCAAGTCCACCCTGGCCAGACATCTGAACGCTCTGCTGACGCCCGAAAGCGGAACCTTATATGTGGACGGTTATGATACCAGTGACGAGAAGAACGTCTGGAAGATCAGGCAAAGCGCCGGCATGGTTTTTCAAAACCCCGACAACCAGATCATTGCGTCGATGGTCGAGGAGGATGTCGGCTTCGGCCCCGAGAATATGGGCGTTCCCACGCCGCAGATCTGGGAGCGCGTGGAGCATGCGCTGAGGGCCGTCGGGATGTGGAAGAAGAGAAGATCCTCCCCGAACCGGCTGAGCGGAGGACAGAAGCAGCGGGTTGCCATCGCAGGGGTGATCGCGATGCGCCCCAGGTGCATAATCCTCGACGAAGCGACCGCGATGCTCGACCCGGGCGGACGCAAAGAAGTGATACAGACCATTCTGGATCTGAACCGTCAGGAAAAGGTGACGGTCATTCTGATCACGCACTATATGGAAGAAGTCGTTCAGGCGGACCGCGTACTGGTGATGGATCATGGAAGGATCGTGATGAGCGGAAGCGCGCGGGAAGTTTTCTCCCGGGTGGAGGAGCTGCGTTCCTTCAGGCTTGATGTACCTCCTGCAGCGATGCTTGCCTGGAAACTGAAGAAGCGCGGAGTCGATCTTCCGGACAGTGTCCTGACGATCGAGGAACTGGTGGAAGCACTGGACAGCCTGTGATCTGGCAGGATGAAAGGCAGTGTCATTTCCTGCCGGAATGGTAACGGGATGGAAAATGGAATGGAACTGAAGCTAGAGCATGTCAGCTATACCTATCAGCCGTCTACTCCCTATGAGATGAAGGCGCTCGAAGATGTCAGCATGACGATCGGCAGCGGAGAATTCATCGGGATGATCGGCCACACCGGCTCGGGAAAGTCCACTCTCGTACAGCATCTGAACGGTTTGCTGATGGCGACGCAGGGAAAGGTTCTGGTGGACGGAGAGAACATCGCCGGAAAGAACTATCCGCTCAGGGAGCTTCGCTGCCGGGTCGGACTTGTTTTTCAGTATCCCGAGTATCAGCTGTTTGAAGCCACCGTGCTGGAAGATGTCGCTTTCGGGCCGAAGAACCGGAATCTGTCGAAGGAGGAGGCTTTTGAATGTGCGAGGGAAGCCATGCGCTCGGTCGGACTGGATGAGAGCTACGAAAGCCGGAGTCCCTTCGAGCTGTCCGGGGGACAGAAGCGCAGAGCCGCGATTGCCGGGATTCTGGCGATGAAGCCGGAGCTTCTGGTGCTCGATGAGCCGACAGCAGGCATGGATCCGGAGGGACGCGGCGAGATTCTCCGCCTTCTGAAGCGTCTGCATGAGGAGAAGAAAATCTCGATCGTCCTGGTTTCGCACAGTATGGAAGACGTCGCAGACTATGCCGGACGCATCATCGTTCTTGATAAAGGGAAGATTCTGTATGACGACGAGCCATCGAAGGTATTTGTCCATGTGAAAGAGCTGGAAGAGATCGGTCTTGCTGCTCCCGCGGTTTCTTACGTGATGGCGCAGCTGAGAGAGAGGGGCTGGAACGTTGCGCCTTCTGTAACAACGATTGACGGGGCTGCGGAGGAGATCCTGCGGGAGATCCGGAACAGATCTTAAGAGAAAAGCCTCCTCAGGGAGAATATATGCTCAAGGATATCACATTAGGTCAATATTATCCCGCGACATCGATCCTGCACCGGCTGGATCCCAGGGTGAAACTGGTGGGCACACTGGTGTTCATTATCACGCTGTTCGCATTTGGCTCGGTTTCCTCTTATCTGGTCGCTGCTGCGGTTCTGGTTATCGTGATCGTTCTGTCAACGGTACCGGTCGGATTCATTCTGCGCGGGCTGCGGATGATCTTTGTTCTGATGCTGATCACGGCATTGCTTAATCTGTTCCTCACGCCGGGGGAGCCGGTCGTCAGAATCTGGAAGTTTCAGATTACAGCCGAGGGAATCCGCATGGCGATCCACATGGCGGTCCGCCTGAGTTTCCTGATCATCGGGTCAAGCATCATGACCCTGACGACAACCCCGAATCAGCTTACGGACGGGCTGGAGACCGGACTTGGGTGGATGGGGCGTCTTCATATCCCGATCCATGAGATTGCTATGATGATGAGCATCGCGCTCCGGTTTATTCCGATTCTGATGGAGGAAACGAACCGGATCATGAGTGCACAGAAGGCAAGGGGGGCGGACTTCGATTCAGGCGGCATCATCCGGCGCGCAAAGGCTCTGATTCCTCTGCTGGTTCCACTGTTCGTTTCCGCGTTCCGCCGTGCCAATGACCTGGCGATGGCGATGGAGGCGAGGGGCTACCGGGGCGGCGGAGGACGGACAAAGATGAAACCGCTCATTTATCAAACAAGAGATTATGTTTCCTACGGGATCATTGCGGGCTATGCGGCGGCAATGTTCCTCACGTGGAAGTTTGTGGAGATACAGGTGTCGTTTCTGCCGTGATGACAGCGATCCGCTGCGTGACAGCTTTTACAGACAGGCGGGATGCAAAAGATGCAGGTTGTTTTCAGACAGGCTCTGCGCCTGATGCCGGCACTCTCCGGGACACTGCGATCCTGCGTGCGGCACCGATCCTTATGGAACGGTACGAACCGCGGATGAAAGGAAGATGGATGAAGAGAAGAGTCAAGCTGACAGTTGCTTATGACGGAACCAGTTACCATGGGTGGCAGGTTCAGCCGGAGGGAGATACGATCGAGGCGCAGCTTAACAGGAATCTCTCCGCGCTTCTTCGGGAGGAGATCCATGTGCTCGGTGCCAGCAGGACGGACGCCGGGGTGCACGCGATGGGAAATGTCGCGGTGTTTGATACCTCGGCCCGTATGCCCATAGAGAAGATTGCCCTTGCGGTCAATACCTACCTTCCCCCGGATATCCGTGTACAGGAATCCGTCCATGTGAGAGATGATTTTCATCCGAGATTCTGTGATACCACAAAGACCTACCGCTATCAGATCTGGAACCGGCGGATCCCGAATCCCCTCGTATCGAGGTACTCCACCTACTACTACTATGCGCTGGATGCAAAGAAGATGCATCAGGCGGCGCAGTATCTGGTCGGAGAGCATGATTTCAGTTCCTTCTGCACGGCCAGGCCTGACCGGCCCAACCATGTGCGGACCATCTACCGGTGTGATGTTGCCCGGGACGGGGATATGATCACGGTAATGATTTCCGGGAACGGTTTTCTCTACAATATGGTCCGGATCATCGTCGGAACACTGTTTCAGGTGGGAGGCGGGCTGATCCCTCCGGAGGAGATGAAGGAGATTCTGGAGGCAAAGGACCGGTCAAGGGCCGGAGATACTGCGAGACCCGAAGGGCTGACCCTGATGGGGATCGAGTATCATGAATGAGAACCGGAAGACAGTCAACATCCCTGATTCCCGGCCTCCTGACGGAAAGGCAGCGGAACCGGACAAAACAGACAAAAGAGATAAAACAGACAATAGAGATAAAACAGACAAAAGAGACAGAACAGAAAAATCAGAGGATAAGGAGGAATGTACCCATGTTAATGAATATGAAAGAGATTCTTTCGGTTGCGAAGGAGCACAGGTTTGCGATCCCCGCGTTCAATATGAGTGACTGGTCCATGTTTCTGGGCATCATGGATCTGTGTGAGGAGACCGGTTCTCCTGTGATCCTGGAGATCCATCCGGATGAGCTGGCCTTCACCGGCCCCGACTTTGTCACGGGCATCCGGGAGAGAGCGATGAAATCTCCCGTGCCGGTCTGCATCCATCTGGATCACTGCAGTGATTTCGGCACGATCATCTATGCGATTCAGAACGGGTTTACTTCCGTCATGTTTGACGGAGCGCACCTTCCTTTCGAAGAGAACATTGCCGGCGCAAAGAAGGTTGTCGAGGCGGCGCATCCCGTCGATGTTTCTGTCGAGGCCGAGCTTGGAACGATCGGAACCACCAATCCTGCTGACCTGGAAGGCGGAGCTGCGCAGATCATCTACACGAATCCGGACGATGCCGCGAAGTTCGTGAAGGAGACAGGCGTGGATACACTGGCGGTCGCGATCGGAACCTGCCACGGACTGTACCCGGCCGGCATGAAGCCGGAGCTGAAGCTGGATATCCTGAAAGCGATCGAGGCAAAGGTGGACTGCCCGCTCGTTCTTCACGGCGGTTCCAACAATCCGGACAGGGAGATCGGCGAGTCGGTGACCCTTGGCGTCAATAAGATTAACATTTCCTCCGATATCAAGGCTGCGTACTTTGACAAGATGCGCGAGGTGCTGCAGGACCGGAGCCTGAGAGAACCGAATGAGATCGAGCCTCCCTGCATCGAAGCGATGAAGGTTGTCGCAAAGCATAAGCTTGACCTGTTCCGGACGACGGGAAAGGCTGTATTGTACAGATAAAAGAGAGGGTGAGACCTGTAACCGGGGCTGTAACCGGGAGGGGGCTGCCGGAGAGGATGATTTGATTTCTTCCTTGACGCCCCTGTAATGGCGGTGCTATAATTGGCGGGCGTATGGAAAGACGGGTCCCTCTGGAAGTGCGTCCTGAGGGTACCGGAAGGCAGTTTAAGCGGCTGCCTGCTGCGACATGAATTATAGAAAGGCGAGGTGGAAGTTTTGCGTACACGAATCACGCTGGCGTGCACGGAATGCAAACGCAGGAATTATAACCTGACAAAGGAAAAGAAGAACCATCCGGAGAGGATGGAAGTCAGGAAGTACTGCCCGTTCTGCAAGAAGCACACGATGCATAAGGAAACTAAGTAACGGGTGACGAGAGGTAGGAATCATGGCAGAAAAACAGCAGGTTTCGAAGACCAGGACCTGGTGGGAGGGCGTCAAGGCAGAGTTCCGTAAGATCATCTGGCCGAACAGAGACGACCTTATCAAGAAGACCGGTACGGTCACGATCGTTTCGATCGTCCTCGGAGTCATCATCGCAATCCTGGACTTCCTGATCCAGAACGGCATCGATGTCCTGCTTGGACTGTTCTGAACGAAGCACAGACAGGCAGTAAACACAGGGAGATAGATTTTCATGGCACAGGCAAATTGGTACGTCTGCCATACTTATTCCGGATATGAGAATAAGGTGAAGGCGAATCTGGATAAGACGATCAAAAACAGACATCTTGAGGATCAGATCCTTGAGGTGCGGGTACCTACGCAGGAGGTGCTCGAGGTAAAAAAGGGTGAGGATGAGAACTCCGACCAGGTACAGTATACCGAAGAGGGAGAGCGTATCCCGCCGAAGCCGAAGAAACCAGCGCAGGCGAAGCTTGTGAACAAGAAGCTCTTTCCGGGTTATGTTTTTGTTCATATGATTATGAATGAAGACAACTGGTATATCGTTCGCAATACACGCGGCGTGACAGGGTTCGTAGGATCCGAGCCGACCAAACCGGTTCCTCTGAGCGAGGAGGAGATGCTGAATCTCGGCGTCAGAGCTCCGGTGACCGAGGTTGACTTTGAGGTCGGCGATTCCGTCCGCGTGACGAATGGCGTCTGGGTGAATACGATCGGAGAAGTCCGCGAGATCGATGAGTCCAGAAGAACCGTGAAGATCAGCATTCCCGAGTTCATGAATGGCGCTCCTGTCAGCATGGACTTCGCAGATGTCGCGAAATTGAATTAAGTGTGGGAGGGAATTCCCGCCAGAACCACAAGGAGGCATAATCATGGCAAAGAAAGTAACAGGCTATATCAAGCTGCAGATTCCGGCAGGCAAGGCCACCCCGGCTCCTCCGGTAGGACCGGCGCTTGGCCAGCACGGCGTTAATATCGTGCAGTTCACAAAAGAGTTCAACGCAAGAACCGCTGACAAGGGGGATCTGATCATTCCGGTTGTAATCACCGTATACGCGGATCGTTCCTTCAGCTTTATTACGAAGACTCCGCCTGCAGCAGTACTTCTGAAGAAAGCATGCGGCCTGTCAAAGGCTTCAGGTGTTCCGAACAAAGACAAAGTAGCGACGATTTCAAAGGATAAGATCCGCGAGATCGCTGAGATGAAGATGCCGGATCTGAATGCCGGTTCCATCGAGGCTGCGATGAGCATGATAGCGGGAACTGCCCGTTCCATGGGTATCGTTGTCGAGGAGTGAGGAAACTTGAGACATGCTTAATCAGTGGGAGGGTGACATCCCGCTATTACCACCAGGAGGTATATCATGAAAAGAGGAAAGAAATATCAGGAAGCCGCGAAGCAGATTGACCGCTCCCGGCTCTATGAGACAGAAGAAGCTGTCGCTCTTGTAAAGAAGACCGCTTTTGCGAAGTTTGATGAGACCATCGAGGCTCATTTCCGTACAGGCTGTGACGGACGTCACGCAGACCAGCAGATCCGCGGTGCTGTCGTCCTTCCGCACGGAACCGGCAGAACCGTCCGTGTCCTTGTGTTCGCCAAGAACCAGAAGGTAGACGAAGCGAAAGCGGCCGGCGCTGACTACGTAGGCGGCGACGAGCTGATCCCGAAGATTCAGAATGAGGGCTGGCTGGACTTTGATGTCGTAGTTGCAACTCCGGATATGATGGGCGTTGTCGGACGTCTGGGCCGTGTGCTCGGACCGAAAGGCCTGATGCCGAACCCGAAGGCCGGTACCGTTACGATGGATGTCGCGAAGGCGATCGCTGACATCAAAGCCGGTAAGGTTGAGTACAGGCTGGACAAGTCCAACATCATCCATGTACCGATCGGGAAAGCGTCCTTTACCGAAGAACAGCTGATGGAGAACTTCCAGACACTCGCAGACGCGATTGTGAAGGCAAGACCCGCCGCTCTGAAGGGAACCTTCCTCAGAAGCGTCGTAATCGCTCCGACGATGGGTCCGGGCGTCAAGCTTAACCCGGCCAAGTTCGGCTGACGGCAGAATAGCTCTTCTGCCCTGTGCGGAAGGCTGGCTGACGACAGATGATATTTCTTCCGCCGCTGCGGAAGACAGACACGGATGCAGATCTCGCAGCATCCTTTCCATACAAAACAAAACCGCTTATCAAAACTCCCGTGCCGGATGGTACGGGAGTTTTTTCGGCACAGTCCGGTTCATTTGTTCTTGACAAGGGGAGCAGGGAGTGATATCTTACCGAAGATGACTGCCGAAGACAGCAGGTTCCCGTAAGGGTATAATGTGAAAACGCCTGCCGAGGAAGTGTGAATTCTTATTGAATGAGCGCGTCTTCCTGCGTCGTGGCAGAGAAGGCGTTTTTTATTTCTTTCTTTTGCGGTCATTACAGAATCTATAAGGAGGTAATGGTTATGGCAAAAGTGGAACTGAAGCAGCCGATCGTAGATGAGATTTCTGCGAACGTCAAAGACGCGGATGCGGTTGTTCTTGTAAACTATCTTGGAATCACGGTTGCCGGTGATACTGCGCTGCGCAAGGAACTGCGTGAGGCAGGCATCATCTACAAGGTATACAAGAACACGATGATGAACTTCGCTTTCAAGGGAACGGAGTTCGAGGGGCTGTGCCCGCATCTGCATGGAGCGAACGCGATCGCGATCTCCAGGGACGACGCTACTGCACCGGCCCGCATCATCAAAAAGCACCTCAAGGCGAATCCGACCATCCATATGGTTGGCGGCGTGATCGAGGGTAAGTTTTATGATGAAGCGTCTGTTCAGGCGCTGGCGGATATCCCGGGAAGAGAAGTCCTGCTGGGAAGACTGTTTGGATCGATGCAGAGCCCGGTTGCGAACTTCGCGAGAGTGATCAAGCAGATCGCCGAGAAGGATCCGTCTGCGGCAGCTGCGGCTCCGGCGGAAGAAGCACCGGCGGCAGAGTAAAGATCTGTTACGGATCGAACGGTTTATGTTGCCGGCCGCCTGCTTTTCGGATCGAGAGGGGAATCAGGCTGCTGTGCGGCGCTTCGGACAGGATCAGATGTTATCCGGAAAACCGGAAGTCAGATCCTGAGTGGATTCAGATAATAACTTTGGAAATAATACAGGAGGAATCATAATCATGGCAAAGCTTACTACTGCCGAGTTTATCGAGGCGATCAAGGAACTGAGTGTTATGGAACTGAACGAG
>CAJOQO010000312.1 GCA_905236545.1 uncultured Lachnospiraceae bacterium | reverse complement strand
TCATGGTCATGGTGGTGCTCATGCTCCTCCATCTCCGCCAGCAGCTGATCCGCCAGCGAGACAGACTGCTCCATCGCATCATGGATCGTCCTTCCGCTCAGCTCATCCCAGGGCGTGGTGATGATCGTCGCATCCGGGTTCTTCGACCGGATCATGAGAATCGCATCGTCGATCTTCTCCTGCGAAGCGTTCTGCGTCCTCGAGAGGATGATCGTTCCGGCGCTTTCAATCTGGTTGTTATAGAATTCTCCGAAGTTTTTCATATACATCCGGACTTTTTTCACATCGGCAACGGTCACAAGAGAACCGATCTCCAGATCACATTCCTTCGAAGTGTTTTCGATCGCACTGCGGATATCAGAGAGCTTTCCGACGCCTGACGGCTCTATGATAATGTGATCAGGATGAAACTGATCGACAACCTTCTTCAACGCCTCGGCAAAGTCACCGACCAGACTGCAGCAGATACATCCCGAATTCATCTCCGTGATATTGATCCCCGCCTCTTTCAGGAAACCGCCGTCTATGCCAATCTCGCCGAATTCATTTTCAATCAGAACAACCTTCTGTCCGGCAAACACGTCGCTGATCAGCTTCTTAATCAGAGTTGTTTTGCCCGCCCCCAAAAACCCTGAGATAATATCAATTTTTGCCATAGTCTTCCCTTCTTTCCGGCCTGCATCATCGCCTGGCGCTGTCATCCATAATCAGGAACCGTACAGGTTATTTCGATCCGCTTCCTTAGATTGCGCACAATTTTTTTGTGCGTCGTAATTATAGTACAGCGCGAAAAAAAAAACAAGCCGCGCATCGCACGGCCTGAAGCGGCAGCTGTCCCGAAGGTTACCTCCCGAAGGTTACAGGTCAGTGCTCCAGCTTTCCAAGAAATGCCCGCATCCGGTCATTTTGGGTTTCAAACACTTCCTGCGCTGTTCCCTCCACGGCGATCACACCCTTGTCCAGAAAAATAACGTGGTCGGAGATTTCTCTGGCAAAGTTCATTTCATGCGTAACGATCACCATCGCAATTTGAAGCTCCGCAAGAGCCCGGATCACCTTCAGCACCTCTCCGGTAAGCTCCGGATCAAGCGCGCTGGTCGGCTCATCGAAGAAAAGAATCTTCGGGTTGAGCGCAAGAGCCCGCGCGATCGCAACGCGCTGGCACTGTCCTCCCGACAGCTGGCAGGGATAGGCGTCCGCTTTGTCTTCAAGTCCCATTTTTTTCAGGAGCACCATCGCCTCATCAATGGCCTGCGCTTTCGGACGTTTCTGATTATGAACCATCGGATCAATGATGTTTTTCAGAACCGAGTAATGCGGAAACAGATTGAAGTTCTGAAAGACAAGGCCGAAACAGGAACAGATCTCACGCAGCTTTTCTCCCTTCGGGCAGCCGACTTTTCCATCCGGTTCCACCCAGGCCGCTTTCCGGCCCAGATACAGGATCTCACCCGAATCGATCGTTTCAAGCATCGTCGCGCAGCGGAGCAATGTCGACTTTCCGGAGCCGGACGGACCGATAATCGACAGCACCTCTCCTTCTTCTACCTTCAGGGAGATGTCCTTGATAACCTCCAGAGCGTCAAACGACTTTCTGATATGATTCATTTCCAGAAGCGCCATAGTATCCTCCCATCAGGTATAGTAGTCAAGCGACTTTTCGATCCGTTCCATCGAAAACGCGACAATCGCGTTAAAGACATAATAGAACACCGCTGCAGCGATAAAAGGCGCGAAGCTCGTCTCCTTCGCGGCGATCTGCTTGGCTATGGTAAACATCTCTGCATATGCCAGAGAAAACGCCAGCGAAGTATCCTTGACAAGCGTGATCACTTCATTGGTCACCGACGGCAGGATCCGCTTTACCACCTGAGGGAAAATGATGCGGAAAAATGTGCTCATTTTAGAATATCCAAGTATTCTCGCGGCTTCATACTGCCCCGGGGACATCGATTCGATCCCCGACCGGTAAATCTCGGAAAAATACGCTGCGTAGTTTACGGAAAAAGCGATGATGATCGCCGTAAAGCGCCACATCGGTCCCAGCTTCATTTTAAAGAGATAAAAAGGCCCGAAGTATACCGCCAGCAGCTGAAGCATCAGCGGAGTTCCGCGCAGGATCGAAATAAACACCCATACAACAGAGCGGAGTATCCTGTTCCTGCTCATGCGCCCGAACGCGACCAGCAGGCCGAGCGGAAGAGAAAACAGCAGTGTCAGAGCAAAGATTTCGATGGACCTCAGCAGTCCAGAGGCCAGCTGCTGCATCATAACCTGAAAACTCATATTGCCTCCAAATGGCTCGTATGAAAGAGGACCGGCATGGCCTGCCCGATTTGCATAAGAAATCTCTATATAAGAAATCTCTATGCAGGCCATGCCGGTCCTCAGTCTTTCCGATTACTCGGTTTCCGTCTCGGTCTTCGATTCAGTCTCCACTCCAAGACTCTCTGCAAGGCAGAGCATATCCGACGGGATGCCCATCTCCTCGTACCTGGCAGCAATCTTGTCAAACGTACCGGAAGCCAGAAGCTCCGCAAGATCCTTATTGATGGTATTGCAAAGCTGCTCATTTCCCTTCTTGAATCCGACCGCATACTGCTCGGAATTCAGATTCTCGTCAAGGATTACATAGCCATCTCTGCCGGCGATCTGATAATTCGCGACTCCGATATCAATCGCAACCGCATCCAGGGATCCTGCCATCAGCTCGGTAAACGCAGTATTGTAATCTCCAAACTGCTGAAGATCACCGAATGTCGCGCCAAGATCCTCCTGATCTCCGCCTTTCTCCAGAAGCGCAAGCGCGGCTGAGTCCGCCTGTACGCCGACCGTCTTTCCTTCCAGGTCCGCGAGGGTCTCGATGCCCGCGTCCGCGGCAGTGACGATCACCTGGCTGTTATCCACATAGGGAACCGAGAACGTGTAGCTGTCCTCTCTTCCATTCATCGTGAACCCGTTCCAGATGCAGTCAATGTTTCCGGACTGCAGCTCCATATCTTTTGAATCCCAGTCAATCGGAGTCGCCACCAGTTCCCAGCCTTCAAGATCGCAGACCGCCGCCGCAAGCTCAAGATCAAACCCGGTGTAGTTTCCTTCGTCATCCATGTATCCGTAAGGCGGATACTCCGCGTCAAATCCGACGACAAACTTTCCTTCCTCTGCCAGACCGCTTCCCGCCTTTTCGGTCTCATCCGCAAACGCTGTCATGCCCAGCGAGGATACCACCATTGCCGTACACAGAACCCCTGCAAGATACTTCTTCCTCATTTTCTGTCCTCCATAAGAAACCTTCCCGGCCTGCGCCGATGCATTTCCCGGCATTCTCCGCGATGCCCTGACCGGGTGGATCGCCGTGATAAAACCGAACGCAGAACCGGACACTCCTCTGCAATATCGCTTTAATGTGATAAAGCATCACAATGGTATCATGGCAAATGAGGAATGTCAACAACCGCCCCCTTACCTTGTTTCAGGCAGGGGGCGGTTATGGCTGCTGTTTCGTGCCGGAAGGCAGGATCCGATTATTCAGGAATCGTAGCCTGCCACCCTCTCCATGGCATTCAGAATATTCTCGTAGCCGGTACAGCGGCACAGGTGTCCGGCGATCAGCTTCCGCAATTCCTCCCTGGAATACTTCCTGCCGGTCCCCACAATCTCCACCGCAGTCATGATGAGTCCCGGCGTGCAGAATCCACACTGCACTGCCGCCTCATCGATAAATGCCTGCTGGATCGGGTTCAGCTCACCGCTCTTCCCTTTCAGTCCTTCTGTCGTCAGGATATGCTTCCCTTCCGCCCACATCGTCAGGTAAAGGCAGACGTCCGTCGCGACTCCGTCGATCAGCACGGTGCACGCACCGCACTCGCCGACTCCGCAGCCTTTCTTCACCGAGGTCAGATTCAGCTTTTCACGAAGCGTCTCCAGAAGGCTTTCACGGGGGTCTACAGCAAGTTCCACCTCACGTCCGTTCACCCACATATGTATGATCTTCAACATGACTGATCACCGCCTTTCTCCTCAGGCAGAGTCTCAAAGGGAGCCTCATGGTTCAATGAGCGCCGGATGGCCTCTCTCAGCGCACGCCGCGCGAGCTCCGAGATCAGCTGGAGGCGGAATTCTTTTGAAGCTCTCCACGAGCTTCTCGGATTGACTTCATTCAGGACGCCGTTTCCGATCTTCTCATAGATCCGCCCGTCTTCCGCGTTCATTCCCGCAAGGGATGCTTCCGTCTCCGGGCATCGGATCGGAGTCGGAGCCGCAACGCCGTAGCCGATCCTTGCCTCCCTTATCCTCCCGCTCTCCGGATCCAGATTCACCCGTACACAGCAGCCAAGCGTCGCGATCTCCATCGCGGAACGCTTGCCGTATTTCAGATAACATCCGGTAAAACCAAGGTAGTCCTCCGGCCGGATCTCGATCGCGCGGCACACCTCGTCATGACGCCTTACCGTTCTGCCGGGACCGGTATAGAACCGGGTCACAGGCACTTTCCTCACTCCATCTGTGCCCTGCAGCACGACAACCGCATTCAGCGTCTGCAGCGTCGCGGCGCTGTCCGCAGATGTGGCGCCATTGCAGACATTCCCGCCGATCGTTCCCTGGTTGCGCACCTGGGGGCCGCCGACCGTATCAACCGCCTCGCCCAGATATGGTACATACTTCTGAATCAGCGGATGATTCGTAATGTCCGTAAAACAGGTCGCCGGCCCGATCACCAGCGTCCCGTCCTCCAGACGTTTCACTCCACGCAAGGAAGAAATCTCATGAATACTGACAAGGCTTCCCCCCGCTCCCTTTCCGTCTCTGAGTTTGACCAGCACATCCGTTCCGCCGCAGATCAGCTCTGCATCCTCATGCTCACTGAGCAGACGAACGGCCTCTTCCACTGACCCCGCCTCATAATACTGTTCGATATCAAACATACGTTATTCTCCTCAGATGAGTCCTGCTTCCTTAAAGGCTGCCACCAGTTTCTGCTGCGTCATGGGAATCTCCTTCATGGAAACGCCCGTCGCATGAAGGATCGCGTTGCGAATCGCGGGAGCAACCGGAATCGCAGGAGGCTCCCCGAGCGCTTTATTTCCATAGGGTCCCATGGGATCCTCCATTTCCAGAAACTCTACATGAAAATCAGGCACATCCATCGCAGTCGGGATCTTGAAGTCCAGAAGGTTCGGGTTCAGCGGACGGCCGTTCTTATCGATCAGAAGCTCCTCCGTCAGCGCATACCCGATTCCCATCGCCATGCCGCCGTGAACCTGTGCCTCGGCAAGCTTCGGATTCAGAAGGGTTCCGGAATCATGTACATTAATCATGTTGTTGATCTTCACCTTTCCAAGAGGCATATCGACCTCCAGATCCACAAAGCAGCAGCCGGAGGCAAAGGTGTTCTCCCTGCACTGATTCGTAACTTCAGCCGTGATATGCTCCGAGCGGTCCAGGGAATAGAAGGCATTTTCGGCAAGTTCCTTCATGCTCAGCAGGACTTCACCCGGTACTATGCCCTTTTCGACTCCCGTATCTCTCAGAATCGCCGCTTCGCCGTTCGGGAGATCATGAATATCATACTCCTTTATATTGCCGTCCAGCCACGCGCTGTACCGTGCGGATTCCCCGACGGAACCGTCATTTTCACGATTATCGATATAAGTCCCCCCCAGAGCAAGCTTTCGCGCATCCTTCACGGCCTGCGTCCCGTCGTTCTCATCGAATACAGGCCTGCTGTCCTTCCTCCCGCCGGTTCGGATCTTCTCGCAGATATTGTTCTGCCAGATCATCAGCTCATCGGAGGGCCGGTTCAGCATCCAGGACGCATAATCGAGGATCCTCGCTCTCAGCTCAAGGGCGCATTTCTTAACCGCCTTCCCCGTCACAAAGCTCTGGCGGGACGCGTAGGCGCCGGTATCAAACGGAGCCACATCCGTATCCTGCGTTGAGATAATATATACCCGATCCATCGTGATGCCGGTCGTCTCCGACGCCATCTGGGAGAAAACCGTATCCGCGCCCTGACCGATCTCGGTTGCGCTCAGTTCGACCTGTATCGATCCATCCTGATTCAGTATCATGCGCGCGCTCGAGGTTTCAAGGGAGATCGGATACACCCCCACCTTGTACAGGAAGATGCCCATTCCGACGCCGCGGCGGACCGGGCCTGTCTGGTTTGCGTATTCCCTGCGTTTCTCCTCCCAGTGAATGTATTCCGCACCGCGTTTCATACATTCCTTCAGGCTGTACGAATAATAGGTAATCCCATTGGCCGCGACGAATCCGGGCCGGACACAGTTCTCCATGCGGAACTTCAGCGGATCAAAGCCGCCCTTATAGCACAGATCATCCGTAAGGCAGTCCGCAAGAAACATCGCCTGCGGAACACCGTAGGCACGCATGGCTCCGGACACGGCTGACGTTGTATAAACCGAATAGCCGTCCGAACGGCAGCCATACTTTTCATGCATGATATCCTTAAATACTGTCGTCATGCCGCCGGTCACCGCATGGCCATGGGATGCGTATCCGCCCTTGTTGGTGTAGATATCTCCCTCCCTTGCAAGCAGTTCCCCGTTTCTGGATGCGAGCCCTCTCAAAACGCCCTTGCACGCATGGCGGGTTCTTGTCTGGGAGACACACTCTTCCCGGCTCAGCTCCAGGCATACGCACCTGCCGCCGCAGACAATGGACAGATAAGCATTCAGCGGCTCATCCAGAACATCCTGTTTATTTCCGAAGCCGCCGCCGATATAAGGCTTGATCACACGAATCCTGCCCACCGGCCACCCAAGCGCCTGTGAGATCACCCTGCGCACGATATGGGGAATCTGGGTGGACGTGATGACCGTTACCTTTCCATTCGTATCGACATACGCCCAGCTCGTGCAGACTTCAATATGGCAGTGAGCGATCCGCGGAGTGCGGTAGGTATCAGCAACCTCGATCAGGTTCTCCTCCCCATACTCTTCTATCGCTTTCTTCTTTGCTTCTTCATAGTCATAATCAGGAGAAGTCTTAAAGGAAGTATGCGCGAAAATATTGTCTTTCCGCAGATCAGGATGCAGAACCGTCGCTTCCGGAGCAAGTGCTTCCTCTATGGTCGGGATGGGAGGATACTCCTCATACTCAACCCTGACCAGGCGGGCCGCCCTCTCCGCCGCGACATTGTCTTCCGCCACCACTGCCGCTATCTCATCGCCCCACTGCCGCACCCTTGTGTTGAGAAGTTTCCTGTCCGGCACATCCTGGTGAGCAGCCTCGACTGACCATGGATGGCCTGCCGTCGGAAACTGAAGGTCCGGCACATCAAAGCAGGTAACGATCTTCACAACGCCCGGAACCTTCAGTGCCTCGCTGATGTCAATCGACTTTACAACGCCGTTCGCGATCGTTGAACGTACAATCTTCGCCTGAAGACAGTCCTTCGGAACAAGATCGTTGGTATACTTCGCCTCGCCTGTCACTTTTCCGCGGGCATCAACTCTCGTAATGCTTTTTCCCACTGTTTCCATAAGCTGTTTCCTTCCAAATGAATGACCAGTCCGTCAGGTACTGTAAAACCGCTTTCCCCTGAACATGTCCACGGCAATCGCCCAGGCAGAAACCACTACCAGGTCTCATCCACTGCCGCACGCGCGGCAAAGCCTGTCAGCTCCTGTACCACAGCGCCTCCGATCGCCCGGGCTTTGTCGGAGATCGTATAACAGTTTTCCCGCTCCGACTGCCTCGGATCGACATCAGCGATCTTGAAGTTCTCCGTTACCTGGCAGCCGTCCCGGATCATGCCTCTCAAAAGACCTGTAAAAGGAGCCCTTACCTCAAAAGAAGGCCCTCCGCGGGAAGGCTCTACCGTGCAGATCACCTGCCCCTCCTGAACGATATCGCCGATCCGGGCGATGCTGTGAACCACGCCTTCGGCGGGGCTGTGAAGCACGCGGTCAGCGGCATGGCCGGCAATCATGCCGGGAATCCCGGTGTCCGGAGCCGCGCTCCCTTCCGTCACAGGTCTTGCCAGCCGGTGCCCCCGCATGGTCTCGATCACCACATCACAGTCAACCCCCGCGGTAAATCCGGGTCCAAGAGCGATCACAAACGGAGCCATGTCCTTCGTCGTTCCGGTATTCTTCTTCGCAAGGATCGCATCCACCACAGCTGTCAGGAAAAGATGTCTCCCTCCTCCCTCCAGTGTGGTCAGGCCCGTATCCCACTCACTGTACTTTTCCTCCGAGTCGATGATCTCACGGATCGCTCTGCCATCCGGGTCAGCCATAATCGCAATCTGATCCTGGAACAGAAGGTACTGTGCCTCATCCAGGTTCCCGGCAAGATGAACCGTCAGATCCTCTACACTGGCGCTTCCTTCGTAGACCGCCTCGGACAGAGAGACCGTCCTCCGGATCGAACTCGGATGACTGCTCTCCAGAATCAGGACCGGATACCCGGCCCTTCTGAGCGCCCATATCGTTCCGGTTGCGATATCACCGCCCCCGCGCACGATCACCAATTGGTCCGTAACCACTGAAACATCCTCCCATCCCCTGTTTTCCGGCTGTATGCGATCTGTTAACGGCTGAATCGGATCTGTTTTCACCATCCGCCCCTGCACCTGCCGGCAGCGTCAGAAGTATTCCGGCAGTCCGCGTTTCACGTAACGGCCCTGGTTCTCACATACAACCCTTCCATCCTCAGCGACCAGGGTTCCCCTGAGATAAACCGCAGCGATCGCGCAGGAGAGCTCCATCCCCTCAAGCGGCGCGTAATCACATCTGGAAACCTGTGTCTCCACGCTCACCAGCCGATGTGCAGACGGATCCAGAATCACGATATCCGCGTCGGATCCGACCGAGAGAGTCCCCTTTTGCGGATACATTCCATAGAGTCTCGCCGGATTCCCGCACAGCACCTCACACATCTTCTCCACGCTGATCCGCCCTTTCGCGACACCCTCCGAATACATCACCGGGCCTCTCAGTTCAACACCCGGCATCCCTCCCGGAATCTTCCTGAAATCTTCCTTTCCGAGCCGCTTCTGCTCTGTGGTAAAGGAACAATGATCCGTCGACACCGTCTGGATCTCGCCATCCCTGATCGCCTTCCACAGAGCATCCTGGTCAGACTTCTTTCTCAGCGGGGGCGCACAGACATATCTGGAGGCTTCCTCAAAGGGTTCTCTCTCATAAAGGGAGTCATCCATCACAAGATACTGCGGACAGGTCTCCACATACACCTTCTGCCCCCGCGCCCTCGCGGCACGGATCTCATCCAGTCCTTTTGCACAGGTCAGGTGGACATCGATCACCGGCTCATCCGCCACTTCAGCCAGATAGCAGTATCTTCCGATCGCCTCTGCCTCCGCGCTGTCAGGCCTTGTCAGATAATGCGAGCTCACCGCCCTCTTCTTCTCCGGGTCGGAAGAATACTCCTCGCGCAGGGTGTCGATCAGCCCGCTGTTTTCACAGTGGCAGCCTGTCGTTGTCCCGCATTCCTTCAGTCTCTGCAGAACCTTCAGAATCGTCGCGTCATCGATCTGCGTGTCATACGTCATGTAAATCTTGAATGTACTCGCTCCCCGCCCGATCATATCCGGGATCTCGGCGGATATCGCTTCATTCCATTCCGTGATCGTCTGGTGGAAGCCATAGTCGCACGAGCATCCCGCCTCCGCCTTCCGGAACCAGTTATCCAGCCCCTCATTCAGGGTCTCACCGGGATAAGCCGTCCCGAAATCGATGATCGTCGTTGTTCCGCCCGCGACGGCAGCCTTTGTTCCCGATGCGAAGTCATCAATCGTAACCGTCCCGGCCACATGCAGGTCAAAATGCGTATGCGCATCTATAAATCCAGGAAAGACCAGCATCCCTGCCGCATCCTTTACCTCACATCCCTCCGGCGCTTCGATCCGCCCGGCGATTTTCACGATCTTCCCTTCGTCAGCCAGCAGATCCGCCCTCCGGCATCCGTCGGGAGAAACAAGCGTGCCGTTCTTTATCAGGATCATATCACACCTCCTGCGCATTTACACCGTAAAAACGTTCCTGTTTATACATATTCCATTTTGCTGTTGAATCCAGTTTATCATCCGTCCTTTTCTTTTGCAACATGGAGAAAAAATGCCTCTGTTCCTCATAATCTCTGACAGAATTGGCGAAAGCAGTCTTGTTGCCCGCCCTGTCCTGTTGTAGAATCTGTATAGATGATCGGGGATCTGCCCCGCAGATGAAGGCGGAATACTGTCAGAACAGGAGGTTGTCATATGGAACATATGGATAAACGGACACTTGGCCGGATGATCGACGCAGCCATGCACAGAATTCCGGCGGATCTTGTCATTCATCATTGTAAGGTTGTGGACGTCTATTCCGGAACTGTCCGGGAGGACTCCATCGCGATCATTGACGGTCGCATCATCGGATTCGGAGAAAACTACCATGGACAGGAAGAATATGACGCGGAGGGCGCCTATGCGGCGCCAGGCCTGATCGACGCCCATATTCACATCGAATCCACCTATACCTCCCCCGAGGAGTTCGGACGTATGGTTGTTCCATGCGGCACCACGACAGTCATCGCCGATCCGCATGAGATCGTCAATGTCTATGGGCTGGAAGGCTTCAGCTATATGATCCGTGCCGCGGAAAAAACGGAGCTGTCCGTGAGGTATATGATCCCCAGCTGTGTGCCGGCTACGCCGGTCGAAGATTCAGGAGCGATTGTCAACGCGTTCGACATGCAGTGGCCGATGGGAGACCGCCATGTCCCCGGACTGGGAGAGTTCATGAATTATCCCGGTATCCTGAACAAAGAAGATGATGATCTGAATAAGATCCTCGTCGCCATGAACATGAACAAGATCATCGACGGACACTCTCCCGCGGTCACCGGGCCTGAACTGAACGCATATTCCGCCGCAGGCGTTAAGACCGACCACGAATGCTCCACGGTCAAGGAGATGACGGAACGCCTCCAGCGGGGCATGTATGTCCAGCTTCGGGACGGTTCCGCCTGCCACGATCTGCAGTATCTGATCCCCGCGATCACGCCATACAATTATAAGCGCTGCCTGCTGTGCTCCGATGACCGGCAGCCGAAGACCATCTTCGAAGAAGGTCATATCGACAACCATCTGAGGATGCTTGTCAGGGCGGGAATCGACCCGGTCATGGCTGTCTGCATGGCGACGCTGAACGCCGCTGAGTGCTATAAGCTCGAAGATCGCGGAGGAATCGCTCCCGGAAAGAGAGCCGATATTGTTCTGTTCAACAATCTGGAGGATTTCAGGGCGCAGGCCGTCTTTATCGAAGGAAAGAAGGTTGCCGAAAACGGAATCTACCTGCCCGCCTATGAAAAGACTGCGATCTACTCCGTGCGCGGCTCCATGCATGTCAAGCCATTTACAGTGGATCAGCTGAAGATGCACCTGAACAGCGATCATGTAAAAGCGATCGGAATGGTGAAGGACGGAGTCACGACAAAGAAGGCATCTGTCACGGTCAGACGGGATCCGGAGGGAGATTTCATCTTCGATCCGGAACAGGACATCGCGAAGATCGTCGTGATTGAGCGGCATCACAATACCGGAAAGATCGGACTCGGCCTCCTGAAGGACTATGGAATCAAAAGGGGCGCGGTCGCGCTGTCGGTAGCCCATGACTCCCACAACATAATCTGCGTAGGTGTCAGCAATGAAGAGATCTATGCTGCGGTTCATGCGCTGATCGAGCAGGAGGGCGGCTTCGTCCTGGTGGAAAACGGTGAGGTGATCGCTTCTCTTCCGCTTCCGATCGCCGGCCTGATGAGCGACCTGTCCGGAGAGGAAGTCGCAGAGCAGCTGAAGGTGCTGCACGATACCGCGTATGAAAGACTCGGCGTCAGCCATGATGTGGAACCGATCATGACACTCTGCTTCATGAGCCTGATCGTCATTCCGGAACTCAAGATCTCAACGCGCGGTCTGTTCGATGTAGCTTCCTTCGACTTCGTACCAATCGAGGAGGAACAGGCAGGCAAGCTGCATCGTTCCTCCGGCGCCGTTTTCACCTGACATCGATATCCTCCGCATACTCAGCGGGGATCTGATAATAGTACGTATTCCAGGGCTCCTGCTTCATGATTCGCATCGCTCCCCGATCGCCATCAAGCTGCAGGAGTTTTTCTGCGCTCTCCTTCAGGCGAAATGAGCCCGGGTTCGTGCAGGTATGTTCCTTTCCGAATTCCATGCACCCATATGCTTTCCCGCTCCCGGCAAACTGTCCGGCATACCTGCGGATCTCCTCCTCCGGTAGATTCGGCATATCCGCGGCAAAAAAGATCACCGCGTCCGCTCCGAGATCCAGGGCCCATTTCGTCCCCAGCCGGATCGACGCTGCGATTCCCTCCCCGGCCCGGCCGTTCATGAGGGCGGCGACACCCTCCTTCCGGACTTCATTGATGATCTGATCATACTGCGTTACAACAACCGTGTTTTCTTTTCCCAGCGCCCCGCAGACGTGCTCCAGCGTATGCCGGTACAGAGGCTTCTCCGCATAAAGATCCACCAGCTTATTGCCGCCGTATCTTCTCCCGAAGCCGGAAGCCATCACAACCCCGGCGATCCTGATGTTTTCCTCAGGCATCCGGCTGAGCACATAAGTGATCTTCGATCCCGGAAAACGTTTTGCAAGCGGTTCCATATAGTATCTTCGTGCAGTCTCCTCCAGCATCCTTTCCGTCACAATCGCATCGCCGCCGTAAGGCTCCCCTGCAGCAGCACCCCCGGCGTAAAGCTCCCCTGCAGCAGCCTCCCCGGCGTAAGACGGCGCAGCATCCCTCTCAGCGGCTTTCTCCCCATAGCGCTGACATACCACATCCACTCTCCGCCCGATCGCGTGGGCTCCCATGATCACTGCAATCTCATCCGTATTCTCCGGTATGACAGGCTCATGAAGCCCCGGGATCTTCATCGGCATGCAGTGGCTTCCGTCCCCCTCCACCAGAACGACATCATAGCGCTCACAGATCCGTGTGTATTCTTCATCCCCCGGCCAGGACAGTTTTCCGGAATCTTCCCTGATTCCATAACAGTCCGGAATTCCCGCCGTGAAGCCTGCCCTGGCCATGTCATCGGAAAGAGCCGATTGCTCCCTGCCATCCCGGGAAAACGGCGCTCCGGCAATTGCGTCTTTCTCCGGAAATCTGCACCTCTGCATCTCTTCTGTGCGATCCGGCCAGATATGCGTGGTCGTGGTGAGCGCAGTCCGCTTCCCCCGGCGCAGATACTCCTGTCCCCGTTTCCTCAGCCATGTCGTCTTTCCACCCGCACCCACCGCAGTGATCACATATGCCATGTTCCTCTCCCATCTCATGATGCCCGGGGCAGAAGGTGCTTCTGCCCTTTTCCATCCTCTTCGGTCTCTGTTCTGTCTGTGCCATTGATCCGTGTCAGAGTACTGTCTTTCATCAACACTCATGCATACAGCGCCGGTCAGAACTCGATCCCGTTTCTCGCTCCGATTCCCCTGTCATAGGGATGCTTTTCCTTGCTGATCCGGGAAAGATAGTCCGCACGTTCACGGATCGCTTCCGGAAGCGTTCCCCCGGTCAGAATCACCTCAAGCCGCTCTGGCCGGTTGTCCAGAAGGTCTGTCAGAACAGATTCCTCCAGAAGCCCGCAGGACACCGCATACAGCGCTTCATCCAGAAACAGCACGTCAAATGGCTCCTGCCTCAGGCGCTCCCGGATCGCTGCAGCCATCTTCCTGTAGTATGCCCGTTCCTCTTCCTTCTGCGGCCCGCTCATCTGAAAGCTGAAGCAGACACTCCGCCGGTTACCGGCAAACACGATATTCGGATCCTTCTCCAGGAACTGTCGTTCGTTTCCGCGCCCATCCTTCATAAACTGAAAAACCAGTACCCTGAGACCGGCGCCGGCCGCCCGGCAGCAAAGTCCCATCCCGCAGGTGGTCTTCCCCTTTCCATCTCCGTAGTAGACATGGATCAAACCCGTTTCAGTCATTGCTTTCCCTCCAATCATCAGCGCTCCGGCGGGCAGCGCTCCGGCGAAGCAACACTCCGGCGAGGCGCTTTCCCTGCCAATCGCTTTTCCCCTTTCCTGCCAATATTCATCCCTATCATACACCGACAGAGCGCGGCATAAAAGGCGGCTTTCTTCGAGGCAAAATGGCGTGGTCTTTCAGGGAATGAGGCGGTGAAGATTTGAATTTGACAAATGCGTCTGAACTCGTTATAGTAACAATACCGTGCAGCCGGGGAGATAGCGGTGCCCTGTACCTGCAATCCGCTACAGCAGGGGTGATGCCGAGCCGAGGCTTCTTGTCTGTGGAGCAGCGCTTCATAAGCGGTGTTGACATCTGGGTCCTGCGCAACAGATCTCTGTGAACCGTGTCAGGCCGGGAACGGAGCAGCACTAAGCAGACCCTTCTGTGTGCCGCAGGGT
>CAJOQO010000311.1 GCA_905236545.1 uncultured Lachnospiraceae bacterium | reverse complement strand
ATTGACCTTTTCGATCGACAGCGTCATCGGGGAAGGATCGACGGAATTGCCTGTGTTGGCATCGACATGCGTCTTTGCAGCCTTGCCGCATCCAAGCTCTTCCACCAGATGCAGCGCACGCTTCATCGCCATCACCGTCGTATACTCATCCACACCCTTTTCAAACCTTGCGCTGGCGTCGGTCCGCTTCCCCAGACCCCTGCTGGTATGACGGATATTGTCCCTCATGAACCTGGCGGATTCGAACAGAACTGCCTTCGTCGTATCCCGGATCTCCGAGTTCAGGCCGCCCATGACGCCGGCGAGCGCGACAGGGCCTTCCACGTCGCAGATGCACAGAGTATCCTCATTCATCACATAATCCTGCTCATCCAGCGTCGTGATCACCTCATCCTTCTTCGCGCGCCTCACGATGATCCGTCCGCCGCGGATGAAGTCTTCGTCAAATGCATGCATGGGCTGTCCCAGCTCCGCAAGCACATAGTTTGTAATATCCACGATATTTGAGATGGAATTCATCCCGACCAGAGCAAGTCTTCTGCGCATCCACGCAGGAGAAGGTCCGATCTTCACATCGCTGACATAATGACCGATATACCTGGAGCAAAGATCGGGCGCTTCCAGGGTCACGTCAAAGCCTTCTTTTTCCACCTCTGTCGGGTGGAAGGAAAGATCCGGTTCCTTCAGCTCTTTTCCGAGAACCGCCGCAACCTCGCGGGCTATGCCGAAGATGCTCTGGCAGTCCGGACGGTTCGCGGTGACCGCGATATCAAACAGCCAGTCATCCAGGCCGACGACCGGCTTCACGTCGGCACCGACAGGCGCGTCATCCGGAAGGACAAGCAGTCCGTTATATCCGGCTCCCTCATACAGATCCTCGGTCAGGCCCAGCTCGATTCCTGAGCAGAGCATGCCGTGGGATTCATATCCGCGCAGTTTTCCCTTTTTGATCGTCATCACGCCTTCCACAGTGACATGGTCCTTCGCGGTCGCATAAACCGTGGCGCCGACCAGCGCGAGCGGAAACTTTTTGCCCGCTTCCACATTGTCCGCGCCGCAGCAGACCTGAAATGTGCCATGTTCCCCGGCGTTTACCGTTGTGACATGCAGATGGGTGTCCGGGATGCTCTCGCACGTTTCCACCAGCCCGACAACCACACCGCTGATCTCCTCTCCCGCCTCATGCAGCTCTTCTACCTCGAATCCGCACGAAAACAGCTTCTCCTGAAGCTCCTGAGGCGTCACATCGATCTCTACATATTCCTTCAGCCAGCTTAATGGTGCTACCATGTTCTCCTCCGTATTCCTTACCGGTCATTGATCTGATTCAAAACCCTCAGATCCGATTCAAAGAGCTGCTTGATATTATTGATGCCATACTTAAGCATGGCAACGCGCTCGATCCCGATCCCAAACGCAAGTCCGGAATAGAGATCCGGGTCGATCCCGCAGTTCTCAAGCACTCTGCGGTTGACGATTCCCGCCCCGAGAACCTCGATCCATCCGGTATTCTTGCAGAACGGGCAGCCCTTTCCGCCGCACGCAAAACAGCTCACATCCACCTCAACGGAGGGTTCCGTGAACGGGAAATAGGAAGGACGCAGCCTCGTGCGCGTCTCCTGGCCAAAGACCTTCTTCACAAAGACATCCAGCATCCCCTGCAGGTCACCAAGGGTAATCCCTTTGTCGACAACCAGCCCTTCCATCTGGGAAAACATCGGACTGTGCGTCGCGTCGTCGTCCGAACGGAACACCTTCCCGGGGCTGAGAATCTTGATCGGCGGCTTCTCATTTTCCATCACATGAATCTGGGCGGAGGAAGTCTGCGTGCGAAGCACGAACTCCGGAGAAAGATAAAAGGTATCCTGCATATCTCTCGCCGGATGATCCTTCGGCGTGTTCAGCGCGGTGAAGTTATAGTAATCATTCTCCACCTCAGTGCCTTCATAGATCTCAAACCCCATGCCTGAGAAGACCTCGATCAGCTGGCTGCGCACCTGCGTCACCGGATGCAGGTTGCCAATCCTGCGCCTGTGGGAAGGCATCGTCACATCGATCTTCTCCTGCTCATAGACCCGCTCCAGCTCCTTCCGGCGCATCTGCTCATCGAGGGAATCAAAGTATTCCAGGGCCCAGGTTTTGAGCTCATTCACGCGCTTTCCAAAGTCAGCTCTCTGGGAGGGATCCACCTCCTTCATATACTTCATGAGCTGACCGACCCTGCCGGACTTGTCAAGAAATGCCTTTCTCAGCTCATAGATCTTCTTCGTATCCGTCAGCTGACTGGATTCCGTCTGGATCGCCTTTCTGACGGAAGCGATCCTGCTCTGCAGTTCTTCCAGATTTGTCATGTTTTTCCTCTTTCCTCACAACCAAAACCGTCCCGGCGCAGCGTCCGGGACGGTTTAGGAGCTGTAGCAGAATCACCTGGTCAGTTGACAGATGACCAGGTTAATTCGATACAGATCCTTAGCCAGTAACTGTTTACACAGCCTGATTCCATCCATATATTGTTACGATCTTCCCTGCTCTTACAGGCATACCTGACACGTCAGATACAAAACGCAAAGCTGCCATGAAATGCCGCCTGGACACTGATGTGTCTGTCAGATAGAACGGCGTCAAAAACGCCGTAACAGATGAGCAACAGTATAAAACATACAGCCAAACGGAATTCTACATCCTGCCGCGCGTCAGTGTCAACCTCAATAATCCACGCCTTCCCATACGATCTTCTTCCAGCGTACAGGATCGGTATCCCCCTCCGTCGAGAAACACAGCACTTTCGAATCAGGTCCCAGATCCAGCTCCTTCCGCACGTCCTTCAGCCCCTCCTCCAGCATGATGGAGGCGAATGCGCCGAATGTGGCCGCGCCGGATTCTCCTGACACGATATGCGGATCCTCCCTGAAATTGCCTGCAAGCATGCGCATGCCGCGGCAGGTCATCAGATCGTCCGCCGAGAGGAAGCCTGTTGCATGATTCTTGAAAAGATCCCATCCCAGCTCACAGGGCTCTCCGCAGGCCAGCCCTGCCATAATGGAATCCATGTCTCCGGTGACAACCACCTTCGAGCCGTCCCCCTTCAGCGCGCCGCGGAACATGCAGTCCGCCTTGTTCGGCTCCACGACGATCATCTTCGGCGGATCTTCCGGAAAGAGCGATGAAAAATACCCGACGACGGATCCCGCCATCGCGCCGACTCCTGCCTGCACAAAGACGTGCGTCGGCCGTTCTCCATACTGTTCGGCAGCCTCGTCAGCCATCACCGCATATCCCTGCATGATCCAGAGCGGAATATCCTCATATCCGTCCCAGGAGGTATCCTGTACGATCACGCCATGCTCAAACTGATCCGCCATCGAAGCGGCCTTTCTGACACACTCATCGTAGTTCAGGTCCTCAACCGTAACCTCCGCGCCAAGGGCACGGATGTTATCCACGCGGGACTGGCTCGTTCCTTTCGGCATCAGGATGATGCATCTCTGGCCCAGCTCTCTGGCGGTCCACGCAACGCCCCGGCCATGGTTGCCGTCTGTCGCGGAGATAAATACTGCGCTTCCGAGTTTTTTCCGGAACGCTTCGGACTTCAGGACAGAATAGGGAAGATCCGTGATCTCCATCCCCATCTCCTTCGCAAGATACTTCGCCATGGAGTACGCGCCGCCAAGCACCTTAAAGGAGTTCAGTCCAAACCGCCAGGACTCATCCTTGACGCAGATTCTTCCGACTCCAAGATACTGTGCCATCCTTCTGAGATCCTGAAGAGGAGTTTCCTGATACTGGGGAAAGCTTCTGTGAAAATTCCTCGCTTTCGTCACCTCGGCCTTCGACATCAGAGACAGATAAGGATCCGCCGTCCCGGGAAGGTGATTCGCGACATACCTGAGATTGATCGTCTTCATACAAGGCTCCTTGCTTCAATATAGTAACGCTTTTCAACAGCCTCTCCCATGGAAAAGGTTTTTCTCGGGAGGGCTCCGTCCGACGCGACTGCCGGAAACAGGGTGTATTTGTCCATCGGGGGAAGCAGGAATCCGGCATTGCCTTCCTCTCCTGCCAGCGCCCTGACCGCATCCTCACCGTGAATATAATCGATCCGGTATCCCTTCTCAGCGATCAGCTGATCCAGCGCGCTCTGCAGCGCGCCGACCTCGATCTTCGAGGAAGGATTTGCGATGACCAGGGCTTTTGTACCCTGAGAGGTGATCACAGGAATCACGAACTGGTTCTCCTGCGGCCGGGTCACATGCTCCGCGATCCATGCATCCCCGTTTGTCTTCTTCAGGATCGCCGCTGTCTCCTCCGCCATCTTTTCTCCGGATGCTTTTCCGTCAGAAAACAGAACACGGTGGATCGGTTCAAAAACGATTCCCTCATCGTGGATATTCTCAATCTCACACAGGGCATACCTGGCCGGATGAGAAGCCCTCTCAGCTTCAGGAACTGTCTTTTTGATCTCTTCCCAGTTTGCCTTCGCCGTAGCCAGAGAATGATTGCCATCCCCCATTGCCATGAGCATGGCGCTCCCTGCTCCGTATTTTTCCTGCGCTTTTTCATACAGAGCTGACATGGCGGCAAGCGCCCCTCCCATCCGGTCCTCCGGAAGGAAGGTTCCGGTCACATGGCCTCCGCCCAGCATCAGGTCCGTATCATAGAGGATCTCGCCGCCGGCCTTCTCGAGCGGTTCGATCACGGTCCTGTCCGGATCATCGATCAGAATCAGGATATGAGGCAGCTCCAGAATCGCCCCTTTTCTGATCTTCAGCCTCGGAGGGATCCTCTCAACGATCGTCTTCTCTGTGGAACGGATCAGGGATTTCGCTCCGGCTCTGTAGTCAAATGCATCCAGATCCACGCAGATCACAAGCCCGAGGCGGCTTCTCCCCTCCGCGGTCCTGCGTACCAGCATACAGCCCTTCGGAAGCGTCCGCAGCGTGCCGTTGGCTGCATATTCCTTCATCGTCTCCCGGATCTTCGCGATCCTTTCCTCCTCATCCGGCCTGCCAAGGTAGTATTCCGGAAGCATCAGCCTCAGCGTGGAAGGAGCATCACCGGCAATCGTTTCCACATTCTCCCAGTAAGACGGATCCGAAGTATACTGGTCACAGGCTACAACAGCCCATTTCCCGTAATCTGTCCCCTCCTTCGGAAGCATGATTCCGGGGATCATCAGCCCGAGCTGATTCCAGTTATATGACATATTCCATTCTCCTTATTCAAAGCGTTGCCGCGCGGTTTTTGCGTGACTTCATCACTGGCCATTCTCATCCAAACATCCCGCGGATGATCTTCACGGTCTCCTCGCCGATCCTTTTCTGCGCTTCTTTCGTGGATGCGCCGATATGGGGCGTCATGGAGATCTTCGGGTGATGGAGAAGCCTCTCATCCTTGCAGGGTTCCTCGGTGAAGACATCAACCGCCGCGCCTGCCAGATGTCCCTCATCCAGCGCGTCGCACAGAGCTTCGGTGTCTACCAGAATGCCCCTTGCGGTATTGATCAGGAATGCGCCTTCCTTCATCAGCGCCAGTTTTTCTCTTGTGAGAAGCGCGGGCGAATCCTTCTTTGCGGGCATGTGAAGGGAAACATAGTCGGATTCCCTCAGAAGGTCATCCAGGCTCTTCCACTCGTACGGAAGATCCGCCTTCGGTCCGCTCTGATTCGTATAGATCACTTTCATCCCGAGCGCGTCCGCCCTGCAGGCGGTCTCCCGGGCGATTCTTCCCATGCCGATCAGGCCGAGCGTTTTGCCGGACAGCTCCGTCCCCTTGTAGGCCTTCTTTTCCCATTTTCCTTCACGCATGGTGACATTCGAGAGATACAGGAAGCGGGCCAGGGCAAACATATGCGCGATCGCAAGCTCCGCCACGGAAGCGCTCGACGCGGTCGGCGTATTGCTGACAGTGATTCCTCTCTCCCTGGCATAGGCCACGTCGATATTATCCATCCCGACGCCGCCGCGGATGATCAGCTTCAGCCTGCCTGCTTCGAGAGCGGAATCGATCACGCCCTCGCGTACCTTTGTAGCTGACCGGACGACGAGAACATCGAATTCTTTTACCTTTTCCTTCAGTTCCTCAGGCTCATAAAACTGCTGGACCACCTCATAGCCGGCATCCTCAAGAATCTTTACAGCAGACTTATCCATTCCGTCAGAAGCCAATACCCGTACCATACTTTATTCTCCTTTCCTCCTGCAGGATCAGAATCCGCATGTGAATTCACATGGGATACATGTTCTGATTTTTACGACAAATCGGAATCCATCGCTTTTTTATCCGTTAGAAACAAAGTATTACCCTATTTTTCAGATTCTTTGACAGTGAATATATGCCCCGCGCCGCGAGTGTACCACCTGAATGACATCCGCAGACGATTCTGCCTGTACGGCTGCCGCGCAGGATCCTGATCCTGTACGGGTTACCGCCGCAAAACGATGTCAGAAGGATGCAAAACCGTTCAGACGGTACACAGGTGCACGGAGCTCCTGTCTTCAGCGGTTCGCTTTCTCGAATTCCTTCATGAAATCAACCAGCGCCTCAACGCCCTCTCTCGGCATCGCGTTATAGATCGATGCTCTCATGCCGCCGACAAGGCGATGTCCCTTGAGATTGGTGAATCCATGCTCGATGGATGCTGCGACAAACTTCTTGTCCAGCTCGTCATCGCCTGTGCGGAAGGTGACATTCATCATCGAACGGCTGTCCTTCTGTACGCCGGACTTATAGAAATCGGTTGTCTCGAGATAATCGTAAAGGATCGCTGCCTTCTCTTCATTTCTCTTCTTCATGTTCTCCAGTCCGCCGACATCGTTCAGGATCCAGTCAAGCACCAGCTTGCAGATATAGATGGAATAGGTCGGAGGAGTATTGATCATGGAATTCTTGTCCGCCTGGGTCGCGAAGTCCCAGATCTTCGGGCACAGATCACTCTTGTTTCCGAGCAGATCCTCGCGGACGATCACAACGGCAAATCCTGCCGGCGCCATATTCTTCTGCGCGCCGCCATAGATCATCCCGTATCGTGTCACATCCACCGGTTCGGACAGGATGCAGGAGGACAGATCCGCTACCAGCGGCACATTGCCGGTTTCGGGCAGCCAGTGCCACTTGGTTCCGAAGATCGTGTTATTCTCGCAGATATGGACATAGTCCGCATCGGGGTTGAGCGTCAGCTCTTCCTGTTTCGGGATCCTGGTGAAGTTTTCAGATTCCGTGGTTCCCGCGCATCTGGCATCCTTCAGGAATTTCCTGCCTTCTTTATACGCGCCGCCGGAGAAGTTCCCGGTCACGATATAGTCAGCGCATCCGGTCTTCGCAAGATTGAGCGGGATGGCAGCGAACATTCCGGTGGCTCCGCCCTGCAGGAACAGGACTTTATAATTGTCCGGAATATTCATAACCTTGCGCAGATTCTCCTGGCAGTCACAGATAATCCTGTCATAGACCTTGGAGCGATGGCTCATCTCCATGACGCTCATGCCGGAGCCGCCATAATTGAGCAGTTCCTCCTTCGCTCTGACCAGTACCGGTTCCGGAAGCATGGACGGGCCGGCGGAGAAATTATAGATTCTGTTTTCAAGCATATCGAATACCTCCTTACTATTACAGCATTCCGAGCACTCCGCTCTCTTCATTGAAAGCGTTGATCAGTTCATCCAGTTCCTTTGCCTGATGATGAACCGTGTCCCAGGTTCCTTCCGTATCATACCAAAGCGCATTCAGGTCTTCAATCGTCATGCCCTGCTGTTCAACCCATGTGTAATACTTCAGGTTGTGGATCCTCTTGCGGGCTTCGTAGGTCAGCTCCTCGAGGTTGTCCGTCTTCAGGCCCAGCATATGCAGATGGTGATCCAGCTGCGCTTCCTTCCCGCTGTACGGACCATACATCTGATTCAGCTCTTCGATCCGGCTTCCGTACATCACGGCCGAATCTGTCAGGACGGTTCCGACCACATCGTGCTCTGTCAGCTCATAATACTTTGCCATCTTGATGCAGCAAAGCACATTCGCGATACCGCTGATGCCGAGCCAGGTGAGCTGTTCGATCAGTTCATCGTCAAGCTTCAGCTCATTCTTCAGATAAGCCTGCCCCTCAGGCGTGTTGAACAGGCGCAGCAGTCTCTGGGAATCTTCATCGTCAATATCGATAACCATATCCGTATTCTTCACATTGTGGATCCACGGAACATGCTTGTCTCCGATTCCCTCGATCCGGTGCCCGCCGAAACCGTTGTTCAGCAGGGTCGGGCACTGAAGCGCCTCACCGACAGCCAGCTTCAGCTGCGGGTAGAGTTCCTTCAGGCGGTCGCCGGTGGACATGGTGCCGGCCGAACCGGAGGTAAAGCAGGCGCCCGCAAAACGGTCCCCGTCCCTCTTCACTGCCTCGAAGACCTCGGCAAGCGCGTTGCCGGTAACGTTATAGTGCCAGAGCGGATTGCCCATCTCGGCGAACTGATTGAAGATCATGTACTTCGGATCTGTCTTCAGCTCGTTCGTCTTATCAAAGATTTCCTTCACGTTGCTCTCGCATCCGGGAGTCGCGATAACCTCGGCGCCGATCTCATGCAGCCAGTCAAAACGCTCCTGGCTCATCTCGGCCGGGAGAATCGCCACGCCCTTCGCGCCTAAAAGCGCTGAGTTAAATGCGCCGCCTCTGCAGTAGTTTCCGGTAGAAGGCCATACCGCCTTCTGGGAATCCACGTCAAACTGTCCGGTAACCAGTCTCGGCGCCAGACAGCCGAAGGAAGCGCCAACCTTATGGCAGCCGGTCGGAAACCATTTTCCGGCCATGGCGATGATCCGTGCCTTTACTCCGGTAAGCGAAGAGGGAAGCTCAACATAGTTCGGGACATCACGGTACAGTCCGCCGCTCTCCTTCGCTTCATTCTTCCAGGTGATCCGGAACAGGTTCAGCGGGTTCACATCCCACAGTCCTGTCTTTTTCAGTCCTTCCCTGACCTTCTCCGGCGTATGCTCCGGATGCATCATCTGATCGATGGTCGGGATCAGGATCCTGTTCTCCTTCGCCTTCCTGATATTATGCGCAAGTGTATCCCTTTTGACAGTAAGATCAATCTTTACCACGACAGTTACTCCTTTCCGATTCACATAAGGATCTGTATCGAATGAACCCGGGGAAACGCTGCCGGATTCTGTTTTGCGGTTAATAAAACCTGTGGCAAAGCGCTTCCCTGAAAGATCTTTGAGCGCTGCAGCGCCCAAAGCCGCGTGCAGCGCGGCCGTGATTTCTCAGCTGTGTATCATGGTTCCGGTATGCCCGCTGATCCCGTCCCTGGCCTTTTCAAGCAGTGTGATCAGCGCTCTTCTGCCGGGTCTGGAACGGACAAACCGGACTGCCGCCTCCATCTTGGGGAGCATGGAGCCGGGAGCGAACTCGCCCGCATCGATATATCTTTGTGCCTCCTCCACGCTCAGGTCATCCAGATCCCTCTGGTCGGGCCTGCCAAAATGAACCGCAGCCTTTTCCACCGCGGTCAGGATGATCAGCGTGTCCGCTTCGACCTCCTCCGCCAGCCGTTCCGCAGCGAAATCCTTGTCAATCACGGCAGCTGCTCCCTTGAGGTGATGTCCGTTCGTACAGAACACGGGGATTCCGCCTCCGCCGCAGGCCACCACAACATGGTTGGTGTCAACCAGGGACTTGATGGTCTGTATCTCGATGATGGATACGGGCTGCGGTGAGGCAACGACTCTGCGGTATCCCCGTCCGGAGTCCTCGACCACATCATAGCTGCGCTCCCGGACCAGCCTGTCCGCCTCTTCCCTGGTCAGGAAAGGTCCGATGGGCTTGGTCGGATGCCGGAACGCAGGATCCTCAGGATCCACCTCAACCTGCGTCAGAACCGTCGCGACGCCGACATCGATTCCACGGTCCAGCATCTCTTCCCGCATCGCGTTCTGCAGGTCATAACCGATGTATCCCTGACTCATCGCCACGCAGACAGACAGGGGAACCGTTACATACTGATCCGGATCGGAACGTACCAGCTCATTCATGGCATTCTGGATCATTCCGACCTGCGGGCCGTTCCCATGCGCGATCACGACCTCATAGCCCTCTTCGATCAGATCCGTGATCGCGACGGCTGTCTCCCTCGTCGCAGTCATCTGCTCGGGAAGATTCTTTCCAAGCGCATTGCCGCCCAATGCAATTACCACTCTGTGTGCCATAGCTTTGCCTCATTTTCCGGGGAATCAATGAAAAACTCTTGGTGTCCCGCGCTCCGCAAGCTCTTTCAGAACCGCCTGCGGATCCCTGCATTTGGCAAGGAAGATCATCGCGGCAATGATATAGGGCTTGTAGGATGCTTCTTTATACAGAGGCTCGATATAGCGGTCAAACACGGATGCGTCAACCTCTCCCGCCTCGCAGGAAACACCGGTGATATCGGCCGGCAGGCAGTGCAGATACAGCGCCCTGCCGTCCTTTGTCGAGCTCATGAGCGCTTCACTGCAGGTCCAGTCCTTATGCTGCGCGTTCTGCGCAAGCAGCTCTTTTTCCAGCGCATCGATTCCGTCAAAGTCGCCTTTTCCGTACAGGTCTGTTCTCTTCTCCATCGCGGCGAAGGGCGCCCAGCTCTTTGGATAGACGATATCCGCATCCTTGAAGGCTTCCTGCATGCTGTTCACCTTCGTGAAGCTGCCGCCGCTCTTTTTCGCGTTCGCCCTCGCGATCTCCTCGCACTCGGGGAAGACGTCATATCCCTCCGGATGCGCCAGCACCACATCCAT
>CAJOQO010000310.1 GCA_905236545.1 uncultured Lachnospiraceae bacterium | reverse complement strand
TTTTCCGCGAATCATGACAGGTACCAGAAACAATCCGATAAGAAAGAACAGGATCATGCCGCTGTGAATGCCGCCTGAAAAGAAAAAAGAAACGGGAAACAGCACAAAATCCATGACAAGAACCAGGCACAGACGCAGAAGCCGCCTCCTTGCCGGGAACCGGATTCCCAGGATCAGAAGAAGCAGCATGGCTGCCCCCAGACCGGCCACAACAAGCTGGTTTTCCATCGACAGACCCTGCAGCATATTCGTGATCAAGGTCACAATACTGATCAGAATAGAAACGGTAACGGTCAGAAAATAAACCCTGTCATCCAACGACTCAATGGACAGCCAGATTCGCTTTATTCTCTGCATATGTCACACCCTGCCTCCTTCCACATCTGATACCGGCAAAGACAGCTCTGTCATATCATCCTGACAGTACCAGCCTTAATCAGTATATCACAATTGCGTCACAATAATAAAAAATGAGATTCGTCAGATAAGCAGGCTTGTCCGGCTGGATCATGAACAATTCCACGGGGTGCTGAATCATTTCAAAAAATGAAGCACCGGAAATCCGGTGCTGATAAACCGCTCGTTTCAGTCACAGTGTTTCGCTTCACCTGCAGCCAGGCATCACAGCTTCGCGGCTGCCGCAAAGCCCTGCTCCAGATCCCAGATAATATCATCGATGTGCTCTGTACCGATCGACAGGCGGATCGTATTCTGATAGATGCCGGCCGCTTCCAGCTGCTCCGGAGACATCTCCGCATGCGTGGTATCGTATGGATGGATCACCAGGCTCTTGACATCCGCCACATTCGCAAGAAGGGAAAAGATCTTCAGACCATCGATAAATGCATATGCCTCTTCTTTTCCGCCCTTGATGCGGAAGGTGAAGATAGAAGCCCCGCCGTTCGGGAAATACTTCTCATACAGCGCATGATCCGGATGGTCAGGGAGGGAGGGATGACTGACCTCTTCCACCTGCGGATGGGATGCAAGATATTCAACAACCTTCTTCGTGTTTTCCGCGTGCCGTTCCAGGCGAAGCGACAAAGTTTCCAGTCCCTGGAGAAGCAGAAAAGCGTTGAACGGAGAGATGGCGGATCCTGTATCACGAAGCAGGATCGCCCGGATATATGTTACATAAGCTGCCGGGCCTGCCGCCTGAACGAAGGAAACGCCGTGATAGCTGGCGTTGGGTTCTGTAAACTGTGGGAACTTCCCGGATTGGCTCCAGTCGAACTTCCCGCTGTCAACGATGATTCCGCCCAGCGTAGTGCCGTGTCCGCCGATAAACTTGGTGGCGGAATGCACGACGATATCAGCGCCGTGTTCGATCGGTCTGATCGCGTACGGTGTTCCGAAGGTATTGTCTATGATAAGTGGGATCTTATGGCTGTGCGCGATCTGCGCAAGGGCATCGATATCCGGAATATCAGAATTCGGATTGCCCAGAGTCTCGATGAAGATCGCCCTGGTCTTCTCCTCGACCGCGGCTTCGACCGCCGCCAGATCATGAACATCCACAAATGTAGTGCGGATGCCGTAGCCTGGAAGTGTCTGATCCAGCAGGTTGTAGCTTCCGCCGTAGATGGTGTTCTGCGCTACTACATGCTCTCCGGCTCCGGCCAGCGCCAGAATCGAATATGTCACCGCAGCCGCTCCTGCCGAAACCGCCAGGGCGCCGACTCCGCCCTCCAGGGCTGCGATACGCTCTTCCAGAACACCCTGGGTGGAATTGGTCAGCCTTCCGTAGATATTGCCTGCATCCTTCAGGGCAAAACGGTCAGCCGCATGCTGCGCGCTGTGAAACACATAAGAGGTTGTCTGGTAGATGGGCACCGCCCTGGCGTCTGTCGCCGGATCCGGATGCTCCTGCCCGACATGAAGCTGGAGGGTTTCAAACTTGAATTGATGTTCGCTCATACCTTTCTCCTTCCGATACATTTTATTACCTATCTGTATGGTAGGAATGTACAGCATAAACTCTCTTCTGTCAATTTTATGATTCTTATTACCAGTTATATGTTGAACCTATAACTGCCATGTCACATATCCATATTTCCATAAACACCTGTTTCCCGGCGCTTTTGACTGTCATAGCAAGTGTACCTGACAGATCCGCTGTTTGAGACGCAGAAAAAGAGGGCAGTTATGACTGCCCTCTTTTTCTGCGGTTCTGATCGCAGCTCTGTTGGTCAAAGCGCCTGTGTCCCTGTCATCTGCCATTATGGGGGAAGCGCCCTGACAGCTGTTCTGCGTACTTCTCCTCGAACTCATCCACCGGGAGCGGCCTGGAAAAAAAGAATCCCTGGAAGGTATGGCAGCCCATCTGATAGATCATATCGACCATCTCCTGCGTCTCCACGCCCTCGGTGATCACATGCATGCCGAGCGCGTGCGCCATCTGGATAATGGATGAGAGGATCGTTTTCATCTTCCGCTCGTGAACGGTATGCTGCAGGAATCCGCGGTCGATCTTCAGCACGTCCGCGTTAAGATCCTTGAGCATCTTCAGGGAAGAATAACCGCTTCCGAAGTCATCGATCTCCACATGAAAGCCTCTGCGGTGAAGCTGATCCACGATATGCAGAAGCCTGTCCGGATTGTTGACCATCGCGGTCTCCGTGATCTCGATGTTCAGCATCCCGGGATCGATCTCATATTTTCCGGTCAGTTTTTCAAAGCAGTCCACGATATCGATCAGTGTGATGTCAATCGGAGAGATATTGACCGAGATCGAAATATCCTGAAACTCCGTTCCCTTCCACGCCTTCAGCTGGCGGGCGGCTTTCTCCCAGATCACCCTGTCCATCCGGTAGATCATACCGTTTTTCTCGAGTCCCGGGATAAACAGCACCGGAGCGATAACGCCCTCATCGCTCCGGATCCACCTGGCGAGCGCCTCCGCACTCTTCACATTCCCCTCCACGTCTGTCTGGGGCTGAAGGAACATGTGGAACTCGTCCCTGGCGATCGCGCGCTCAAACCGCGAGACCAGCTGGTTGTCCGTCAGGGCCTGCACCGTCATGTCATCGTGATAGACAGCAGTCGATATTACCTCTCCGCTGGCTTTCGTGTGACGAAGCGCCATACTGGCCCGGTCGCAGATCACCTCCGGCTCCATCGAATGATCTTCGATCCGGTAGATTCCAACCTGAAACAGCAGTCCGAAGTTTTCACTGTCCGTATCCGACTTGATCTGTCCAAGATCCAGTTCCAGCTTGGAGGAATCAAAGTAATCATTCTCCATCAGCAGGCCGAACTGGTCACTGTGAAAATGACACGCACATCCTGTCTCCTCCGTCATGCGGCCGAGCAGCTCTCCAAGCCGCATCAGCAGCGCGTCTCCCGTACGGGTGCCGAACACGCTGTTGATCACGGTAAAATTGCGCACATTCAGCCGCAGATGGATGTATTGCTTATCCGGGTTATCGCGAAGGATCCGCTCCATCGCGACATAGAACCCGGTTCCATTGTACAGTCCGGTCAGCGGATCCTTATCCCGCGCATTCGCGATCCGGTCCGCCTCCTCGTCCGTATGCTCGTGAAGAATGATCAGCAGCTCCATCCCGTTTGTATTTTCAAACGGGATCAGCTGGATATCAAAGAAATAGTCTTTGTGATCATATTCATACCGCTGCGTAAAAAGCAGCGATTCGGCGTTCCTGTCCTGACGCCCTTCCAGCCAGTTTGTCACGATGGTGCGCAGCAGAAATGACTCCTGCTCACCTCCCCTCAGGATCATCTTTTTTGCCTGACGGTTCGCGAAAACGACGTTGTGATCCGCGTCCATGCGGATCACGCCGGTCATGGCTTCATTGAACACATAATCTGTCGCTTCATGCTTCAGGTCAGTACGGATATTCGAGTTTACGGTCTCCCTGGAAAGCTCGCAGATCCTGACCGATTCGATCACATAATTGCGAACCTCTCCCGTCTCCGTCTTCACACGGTACGGTGTTGATTTGATGCGGTAGGACTTTCCCTCCATCACCTCGGTTTTGTAGAGAACCTTGTGCTGGATACACGCGCGCCTGGAAAAGCAGTTGCTGCAGCGGTGGTCATGCTTCCAGATATGGTGGCATGTTCCCTCCGCTGTCATCGTGCCGTCTTTGAAACGCATCGTGCTGCACGCGTACGGATTCACGATTCTTGCTATGTCATATTCCGTCTTCTCCCTTTCGAGGATCTGCGTAAGCTCCTCCATGGAGATCTGTGTCTCATTCATCCGTCTTTCTCCCAACTGAGCCGTTAAGGATCTGTTTCAGCATCACTCTTAATTGATGATGCCAAAGCCTCTCTCGTACAGCACCTTATCGGAATAGGTTACCTTTCCTTCAGCATCTTCCTCAATCTCGGGAACATTCACCGGAAGCGTTCCGGTACACTCATTGGCGCCAAAGATCGTATCAAAGGCAGCGATCACATTGGCGTTATAGGCTTTGCGGTCCTGCGCGGGATCAGACGGCTTTGCCGGATCCAGTGCCAGGCCTGAAGCCATGTAGGCCAGTACGATCGCGTCGGCATCCTGGTACCTGGACGCGTCATAGGGCAGGTTATCGCTGAGCAGGATAAATGCGCCTCCCGCCGCATGGGTATCTTCCAGTACGGTATGAATCGCGTTATACTGAACAGCAGTTTTATCCAGCACCGATGATCCATAGGTGCAGGACAGCATGATGACGGCATCCGCCTTTCCGACAGCCTCCCTGACCTCATCCGGATAGTTGAAGCTGTACGAGCCGCCCTCTTCCGCTTTGTAATAGTAGTCTACGGTAATCTCCGTGTCCTCTCCGATCATTCCCGCATCGCGAAGGTTGCTGAGCGCATAATTGATCGTCGTCTCCTCTCCGCTCATTCTTCCCAGAACCACGATTCTGCCGAGATCGCTCTGAAGCGGGAGCAGATCATCCTCATTGCGGACCATCGTGATTGCCTGTCTGGCGATCTCCATCTCCACATCGTGATGCGCATCGGAGCCAAGGACTTCCTTCGCGTTTTCCACTGCTTCGTCCTGGTCTTCTATGACATTTTCCGGATCCAGAATCCCATATTCGTCCTTCAGGTTCAGGATTCTCAGGACACTCTCATCGATCCTCTCCTCAGGGATGGTTCCGTCCTTAACCTTCGATTCCAGACCGGAAATATAGTCATCATAAAAGACTACGGAATCCTTTGTCTGAAAATCTGTCGGAATCAGAAGAATATCAGCGCCTGCGTTGATCACCTTTTCTCCGATCCCGATCCCGTATTCCACGGATCCTTCCTCACCGGGCACCAGCTTTGCCGTCCTGATCGCGGCCATCTCCAACGCATCCGTAACTACCACGCCGTCAAAACCCATATCCCCGCGCAGGATCTCCGTGATCAGCTTCTTCGACATGGTCGCCGGATAATAGCCTTTTGTTTTCCCGTCGCCGAATACTTCTTCATCGTCGATCTCAGGCAGTGTAATATGAGCGGTCATGATCATGTCCGCTCCGTTGTCAATCACTGACTGGAAGGGAACCAGATCGCTCTTTTTCAGCTCCTCATAGGTTTTCTGCACCGTAGCGGTTCCGATGTGACTGTCGGTTCCGGTATCCCCATGTCCGGGGAAATGCTTGTAGGTCGCGATAATATGATTGTCGGCAAGGCCCTCCGCATAGGCGGAGGCAAGCTCGGAGACTGTCTCCAGATCATCCGAGAACGATCTGGTTCCGATCACAGGATTGGCAGGATTGCTGTTCACATCAACCACGGGCGCAAAGTCAACATTGAAGCCGGTTGCCGCCAGCTCCTCCCCGATGATCGAACCGGTCTGCTCCGCATTGTCCCTGGCAGCATCTCCTGTCGCGCCGATCGCCATGCTGCCGTTCATCCTTGTGCCGGTGTTCAGTCTCGCGACGATCCCGCCTTCCTCATCCACAGGTGTAAGGTAAGGAATATGGCAGCTCACATCCTCCATTTCCAGATTGTTTTCCTGAAGATCACTGACGAGTCTTACCACCTGCTCGGTTCCTGTCACATTCTGTTCGAAAAGGATGACTCCGCCGTACTGGTGCTTCTTCAGCGCCTCCTGTAGTTCAGGCACCACATTCAGATCCGTTACATTCTCTCCATCCCAGGTTCTGATCGCCGGGATGATCATCTGCGAGATTTTCTCATCCATCGTCATTGAGGCCAGAATCTGTTCCGGTTCCAATGCCTCCTCAGCAGTTCCGGTGTTCTGAGCGGATGATTCCGTCTCGCCGGCCAGCGCAGCCGTCTGCAATGCCATTACGCAGGCAGCGCAAAGCGCCATGTATTTCATCCAGTTTCTCATATCTGCTCCCTTTCTTTTCACATGTTGTACTGTCATGGATCGAAATCCTGACCCGGATAATAGTATGATTTCAGCGCCAGTCCCCTTTCCCTCTGCCACAGGCAAGCCTGCGTGGAGGTCATGCCTTTGACGCAGTAATTGTATTATACCATGAAAATATCCTTCCTGGATATGAGATTCTCATATCCGGGAAGGACGCGGTTCTCGTCCGTTACACTGACAGACGCAGGGGTTCTGATTCAAGCCGCTCCTGATCACCAGTCGGCAGCCACAGGGGTTCCTTCGCTCCGACCCCCGAAAGTCTGCCGCTCAGGAACCCCTGTGGCC
>CAJOQO010000309.1 GCA_905236545.1 uncultured Lachnospiraceae bacterium | reverse complement strand
GATGCTGCTTAGACCAAAGCGCCTGTCGCGAAGGCGGCGGACCGGGTAAGCGCGGTCTTCGTGCCGGCGGTGATGACGGTCGCCGCGGTTACCTTCATCGTATGGATGTTTGTATCCAAAGATACCGCGTTCTCTCTTGCCCGCGCGATTTCTGTTCTTGTGATCAGCTGTCCGTGCGCACTGGGGCTTGCGACGCCGGTTGCGATCATGGTGGGAAACGGAATCGGCGCGAAGAACGGTATCCTGTTTAAGACCGCTTCCGCCCTGGAGATGACCGGACGGACACAGGTCATAGCGCTGGATAAGACAGGAACCATTACCAGCGGCGAGATGAAGGTGACAGATCTGATTCCGGAAGATGGCGTGGATGAAACGCGGCTTCTGATGATGAGCGCGAGCGTGGAAAAGATGAGTGAGCACCCGCTCGCCGGGGCTGTAGTGAGGGAGGCGGAAAGCAGGGGACTGACCCTGGAAAAGGTGAGCGGGTTCGAGGCGCTTCCCGGCAGCGGCGTGAGGGCGGAACTGGAAGAAGGCATTCTGACGGGAGGCAGCCTGAAGTATATTTCAGAGAAGCTGACGGTCAGCGATTCGGCAAGGCGCAAAGCAGAGCTTCTCGCAGAAGAAGGAAAGACCCCCTTGCTCTTTGCCCTGGGAGAGGATATCATCGGCATGATAGCAGTCGCCGATACCATGAAGGAAGACAGCCCGCGGGCGATCCGGGAGCTGAAGGAGCTCGGTATCCATGTAGTCATGCTGACCGGGGACAATGAACGTACCGCCAGGGCGGTCGGATCGCAGGCCGGTGTGGATGAGGTTGCCGCAGGCGTTCTTCCGGATGGAAAGGAAACGGTGATCCGAACACTGCAGGAAAAGGGGCGGACTGCGATGGTCGGAGATGGCATCAACGATGCTCCGGCTCTGACGCAGGCTGATATCGGTATCGCGATCGGGGCGGGAACAGATGTCGCGATTGATTCGGCGGATGTCGTACTGATGAACAGCCGTCTGAGCGACGTGCCGGCAGCTGTGCGCCTGAGCAGGCAGACACTGAAAAACATTCATGAGAATCTGTTCTGGGCTTTCTTTTACAATGCGATCCTGATCCCGGTTGCGGCAGGCGTATGGTATGTGCCGTTCGGCCTGAAGCTCAATCCCATGATCGGAGCTGCGGCGATGAGCCTTTCCAGCTTCTGCGTGGTGATGAATGCGCTGCGGCTGAATCTGTTTGACATCAGGAGGACAGGACATGCGCCCGCAGCCGCGGAAGCGTCCTCCTTTTGCGTGACGGAGCAGACGGGGGAAGATGCGCAGTCTCCGGCGAAAAGCACAGGCTCCATGCAGGAAGCGGAACCTGCGGACGGTGAGGCGCAAAGCCCGGAACAGGAGCAGTTACAGAGGGAAGAACAGGAGGAAAAGACAATGACAAGGACAATGAAGATCGAAGGCATGATGTGCGGACATTGCGAGGCGAGGGTGAGAAAGGCGCTTGAGGCGATCAACCAGGTGGAGAGCGCGAATGTTTCCCATACTGCAGGCTGCGCGGTCGTTACGCTGAGAGAACCTGTGGACGACGCCATCCTGAAGAAGGCGGTGGAAGACCAGGACTATCAGGTGCTCGGGATTGCGTAAAAGAATCGCTTGCATCAGCAGATTCACCGTGCTATAATCCCTTTGTTGTGTCCGAAGCCTGTGTATGACGAAGGCAGTTCCGCTTAAGATAGCGGGATCGGAACACGGCAAACCGCATGGACTTGTGGGGATCGCCCGGATGCTCCGGGAAGTGACGACTTCGCACGGCGCGGAGAACGTAAGCAGTTCACACAGGATTAAGAGAGGTGAATATCATGAGAGAAGGAATCCATCCGAAGTATTATCAGGCTAAGGTTACCTGCAACTGCGGGAATACATTTACGACCGGTTCCACGAAGCCGGAGATCCACGTTGAGATCTGCTCTGCCTGCCATCAGTTCTACACTGGTCAGCAGAAGGCAGCTCAGGTACGCGGCCGTATCGATAAGTTCAACAGAAAGTACGGTCTTAGCCAGAACTAAGAGGATAAGGCAAGGAGGGTTGAGGCTGTGGGCCTCGACCCTCTTTTTCAATTGAAAAGAGAGATACATAGAAGGTATGAAGTATTCAAATATCGGCGGCCAGGCAGTAATGGAAGGCGTCATGATGCGCAATGCCGAAAAATGGGCGGTCGCTGTACGTACTGCGGATAAGCAGATTACAGTTAAAACCGGCGTCTATCACGGGGTGATTCCCTGGAAGGGCGTGAATAAGATTCCGATTCTGCGCGGTGTATGCAGTTTCATTGACTCTCTGTACCTGGGGATGAAGACTCTGATGTTCTCCGCTGACCTGTTTGCGGAAGAGTCGGAGAAGGAACTGGAGGAAAGGCTCCGGGAGGAGGAAAAGAAAGCTGAGAAGAAAGCCGCCAGGCTTCGTTCTTCGGGCAGGGACAGGGAGGCGGACGAACTTCTGGAGGCGAACCGGAAGAAAGCGGAAGCGGAAAGGGAGAAGCTCAGAGAGCGGGAGCAATCCGGGAATGGCAAGTCTTCAGACTCTGATAACTCTGTGCTGCTTACCTTTACCCTGATCTTTTCTCTCGGCGTGTCGATAGCGCTGTTTATGCTGCTTCCTTATTTTCTGTCCAGGGCGCTCAGGCTGGTTACCTCCTCGGAATCCCTGATCTCGGTGTGTGAAGCGCTTCTGAGGATGGCCATTTTCTTCGGCTATCTCCTGCTGATCTCACGGATGAAGGACATCCAGAGAACCTTTATGTATCATGGAGCAGAGCATAAATGCATCAACTGCATCGAGCATGGACTTGAGCTGAATGTTGAGAATGTACGGAAGAGTTCCAGACAGCATAAGCGCTGCGGAACAAGCTTTCTGCTGATCGTTATGATCGTCAGCGTCATTTTCTTCTTCTTCATCAGGACGGGGGATCCGGTTTCGAGGATCCTGATCCGGATCGCGCTGATCCCGGTCATTGCGGGTGTATCCTTTGAATTTATCCGGCTTGCCGGAAAATACGACAACACATTCGTCAACATCCTCAGCAAGCCTGGTCTCCTTCTTCAGAAGCTGACGACGAGAGAGCCGGATGATGACCAGATCCGGGTGGGGATGGCGTCCGTCGAGGCGGTGTTCAACTGGAAAGCGTATCTCAATGAGAACTTTGGAACCTCCTATGAGATTACGGATGCGGATGAACCTCATAAAAGTGATGACTTGTATACGATCAAAAATGAAAACGTATGACGATCAGTGAAGCAGTGCAGAAAGCGAAGAAATGCCTGGAGGAGGCACATGTGCCGGACTACGGAACAGACGCTATGCTACTGCTTCAGTCTGTCTGCGGGATCAGCCGTGCCGCGTATTATGCACGGCCGGAAGAGGAGCTGAAGGACGCGGAGCAGTATCTGGAGAAGGTCAGGCTTCGCGCCGCAAGGATCCCGCTGCAGCAGATCGTCGGGGAAACCTTCTTTTGCGGCCTGAGATTCCGGGTGACGGAGGATGTTCTGTGCCCGCGGCAGGATACGGAGACGCTTGTGGAGGCGGCGCTTGAAAGAAGCCGGAGGGGGGATGCCTTCCTTGATCTGTGCACCGGCTCCGGATGTATCGCGGTCAGCCTCCTGTGCCTCGGGGACGGACTGTCCGGCTGTGCGGCCGATCTTTCAGACGCTGCGATTGCGGTTGCCGCGGAGAATGCGGCTTATCATGGCGTATCAAAGCGGCTCCGGTTTTTCCGGGGAGATCTTTATGATGCTGTGGAAGGACGCTTTCACATGATTGTGTCGAATCCGCCCTATATCCCGACGGAGACGATCAGCTCGCTGATGGAGGAGGTACGTGATCATGAGCCCCGCATGGCGCTGGACGGAGGAAGGGACGGACTTGGGTTTTACCGCCGTATCCTTGCGGGGGCGGATGATTATCTGCTTCCGGGCGGCTGGCTGCTCGTGGAGATCGGTTATGATCAGGCATGGTCAGTCAGATCGATGTTTGACGATAAAGGATTCCATTCGGTCCGCGTGATAAAGGATCTGGGCGGAATGGACAGAGTGGTTCTTGGACAGAGGTGAGAGTGTGTTTGAACAGCTGAGAGATGTGAAGGGAAGACTGGAGGAGATCGTCAGGCTGCTGTCGGATCCGGAGTGCACGAAGGATGCTGTGCGCATCAGGCAGCTGATGAAGGAGCAGGCGGGCCTTCTTCCGGTTGCGGAAGCATACGATTCTTACCGGAAAACAGAAGATACCATCTCCGAGTGTGAGGAGATGCTTTCCTCGGAGCGCGATGAGGAGATGCGTTCGATGCTGAAGGAGGAGCTGTCTGAGGCTAAGGAAAAGCTGGAGTCGATGAAGCAGACACTCCGGGTGATGCTGCTCCCGAAGGATCCGAATGATGAAAAGAATGTTGTTGTGGAGATCCGGGCCGGCGTGGGAGGAGATGAGGCGGCTTTGTTCGCGTCGCAGGTATACCGGATGTATATGCGGTATGCGGAGAGGAAGGGCTGGAAGGTAGAGCTGACCAGTGTGAGCGAGAACGGAATCGGCGGCTTCAAGGAATGTGTGTTCCTGGTGAACGGGAAGGGTGCTTACTCCAGGCTGAAGTATGAATCGGGCGTGCACCGGGTTCAGCGCGTTCCGGAGACAGAGAGCGGCGGCCGTATCCATACGTCTGCCTGCACTGTGGCGATCATGCCGCAGGCGGAGGAGATCGACTTTGATCTGGACCTGAATGAATGCCATTTTGATGTGTTCCGCGCGTCCGGAAACGGCGGCCAGTGTGTCAATACGACAGATTCCGCGGTGCGTCTTGTGCACGAGCCGACCGGTATCGTGGTCAGCTGCCAGGATGAGAAGAGCCAGCTGAAGAACAAGGACAAGGCGATCAGGATTCTGAGATCGATCCTCTATCAGAAGGAGCTGATGGAGCGGCACGATGCCGAGGCGCAGGAGCGCAGAAGCCAGATCGGCTCGGGAGACCGCAGTGAAAAGATCCGCACTTATAATTTCCCGCAGGGGAGGGTTACGGATCACCGGATCAAACTGACTCTGTACCGGATCGACCAGATCATAGACGGCGATCTGGACGAACTGATCGAACCGCTGATCGCGGCGGACCAGGCGCAGAAGCTGGCCGGAACCCAGGATCAACCATGAGAACGGAGTGATGCTATGTCAGGCTGGGAGAATAATGTAAGAAAGGTTGTTCCCTATACACCGGGAGAGCAGCCGAAGATCAGGAACCTGATCAAACTGAATACGAATGAGAATCCGTATCCGCCTTCCCCGAAGGTGCTTGAGGCCCTGCGGTCTCTGGAGGGGGATGCGCTGCGCAGATATCCGGACCCGGCGTCGTCCGGGCTTGTCGAAGCGATCGCGAAACGCTGCGGGGTCTCTCCTGAATGCGTCTTTGCGGGGGTCGGATCGGATGATGTGCTGGCGATGTGCTTTCTCACCTTTTTCGCATCCGGGAGGCCGGTTCTGTTTCCGGACATTACCTATTCCTTCTATGACGTGTGGGCGGATCTGTTCCGGATCCCATATGAGACGCAGAAGCTTGATGAGGAATTCCGGATCGTCAACCGGGATTATTTCCGGGAAAACGGAGGAATCATCTTTCCGAATCCCAACGCTCCGACGGGCGTTCTGAAGGCGAAGGATGAGATCCGGGAAATCGTGGACAGAAACCGCGACGTGGTAGTGATCGTGGACGAAGCCTATATTGATTTTGCCAGGGACGCGGAGGAGGCGGCCTCTTCCGCCTGCCTTCCTGCGGCAAGCGCGCTGCCTCTGACCGGTGAATACGAGAATCTTCTCGTGGTGCAGACCTTCTCCAAGTCGAGGTCGCTGGCCGGAATGCGGATCGGGTATGCAGTCGGGAATGAAAAGCTGATCCGTTTTCTGAATGATGTGAAGTATTCTTTTAATTCTTATACGATGAATCAGGCAGCGATTGCGGCCGGATGCGCGGCCCTTGCGGATGAGGCGTATTTTCGGGAATGCACGGCAAAGATTATCCGCACAAGGGAGCGGGTAAAGAAGGAGATGGCGGAGCTTGGCTTCCGCTTCCGGGATTCCGCGGCTAATTTCCTGTTTGTTACGCATCCGGAGATTCCGGCCGGAAAGCTGTTTGCGGCGCTGAGGCAGGAAAACATCCTTGTGCGCTATTTTGAAAAACCGCGGATCGACAACTATCTTCGCATAACCATCGGAACAGAGGAAGAGATGGATGCGCTGACCGCTTTCTGCAGGAAGTATAAGGCGTCCTGCGGAATGGACTGATGAAGGAGATTCTTATCTATGACCAACTCACTCGCAACCTGGTTTGCGTCCAATCTTGGGCAGGTGATGCCTGCGGAGCTTGTGATCTTTATCGTTTCGCTCTTTCCGATTCTTGAGTGCAGGGGAGGCCTGATCGTGGCCGCGCTTCTCGGGGTGGATCTCAGGGTAGCGGTTCCGATCTGTGTTCTGGGCAATGTCCTTCCGGTTCCCTTTATCCTCCTGTTCCTGCGCAAAGCGCTGGTTCTGATGAAAAGAACGCCGCTGCATGGCTTCGCGGAGTGGATCGAGAGAAGAGGGCAGCAGAAGAGCAACGGTATGAAATACGGGGAATTCTGGGGACTGTTTCTGTTCGTCGGCATCCCGCTTCCCGGAACGGGAGCCTGGACCGGCTCCCTGGTCGCGACGATCCTTGATAT
>CAJOQO010000308.1 GCA_905236545.1 uncultured Lachnospiraceae bacterium | reverse complement strand
GTCCTCATATTTCCGAAGCGCCGTGACCGCACGGTCTATGCCCATCAGTTCTTTTTCCGTATTGGTCGCTTCCGGCACACCGTCCGTGTAAACAAACAGCTTCGCTCCGGGCTGAAGCACCAGCTCATATTCCTTAAAGTGGATCTCATCCATTCCGCCGATCACGAAGCCGTGCTTATCCTTATAGATCTCATACGCTCCCCCCGGCTGCTTCAGGATCGGATACTCATGTCCGGCGTTTGCGGCTGTCAGCTTACCGGTGGAAATCTCCAGAATCCCCATCCAGACCGTGACAAACATCTGCGCGTCATTGTTGGAGCACAGGGTTTTGTTCATCCGGTAAAGAACCTCCGACGGAGAGAGTCTCTGCATGGCGATGCTCTGCAGAATAATCTTGGCGGACATCATGAACAATGCCCCTGGGACTCCCTTCCCGGATACATCCGCGATCACCAGGCACAGATGGTCGTTATCCACCAGGAAATAGTCATAGAAATCACCGCCAACCTCCTTCGCGGGATCCATGCTGGCGAAAACGGTGAACTCCGTACGCTCCGGAAATGCCGGAAAGATATGCGGCAGCATCGAATGCTGGATATCCGTCGCAAGGGACAGCTCGACACTGATCCGCTCCTTCTCCGCTGTCACCTTCCGGATCTGCTCCATGTATTCAACCGTCTTGTGGGACAGAGACGCGAAGGACTGCGCCAGCTCCTCGATCTCATCTCCGGTGCGGTAGGCGTCCTCCATCCTGAACGCAAGATCCCCTCCCTTGAGTTCTGAGATCCTTTGCGTAATCGTGTTGAGCGGTCTGACGATCTTTCTGCTTTGAACCAGAGCCAGTCCGAGGATCAGGACCGCCACCGCGATCAGCAGCAATACCGCTACCAGCCTTACCCTTCCTGTCCGTACCTGGTAGATCGAGGCCGTATCCTCCCGTATCTGCCGGAAGCTGCTCAGCAGCTGCTGAACCGGCTGCTCCACGATCTCCATACTGTATGCGGATACCAGGATCCATCCGGTTGTCTCGATGGGCGCTGCTGTCAGATAGTAATTGCCCGTGTCGAACTCTCCCTGCGTCACCTCGGTGTATTTCCCTTTCATTGCATCCGAAACGGTCTTTTCCAGCGCCGGCTCCCGCGCGTTCTTAAGATCCTGCCCCCTGTCCTCTTCTGACATCGGAAACGCCCTCTCCTGCGCGGGAAGAACCGCCTTGCCGCTCTGGTTGATCAGCATGCTGTATTCCCCCTCAACCAGAGAATCCTGCATGACCTCCTGCATCTGGTCCAGATACAGATCCGTTCCGATCACCGCCTGGAGAACACCGTCCGGGTCATAAACCGGCATGGCACATTCGATACAGTACTCCCCCGTATTCGCGTCATATTCTCCATCCGTAAAAACCAGGCAGCCGGATCTTTCCGCTCTCTGATACCAGTCCCGCGTGCGGGGATCATAATGGATCAGCCTGCCGTCCTGATACCAGCTGCTGGAGTTGTCGCTTACCGACAGGTGTACTCCCTCCGGCATTCCGATATACGCATTCGCCGCTCTGAGGGCCGGACACATCGAGATCATGATCTGAGACATATTGGCCAGAAGGCCGATCTTCGAGCGGATCGCCGGATCGGAAGCATCCACTCCATCCGCGAAGATCACTTTCGCAGTCCAGACCCCGTCGTCGGCGGGATCCGGCTCAGACCATGCCTTCGGCTTATAGGCCCCAGGATTCGCCAGAAGATTCTCTGCATAGTCGCCCAGAAACAGCACACGCTGCCTGACTTCGCTGAACATCTCATCAGCGATCAGCGCAGCCATCCTGTTGGAACGCTTCAGATCCTGTGTAACCATCTGATCCATCACGATCGTCGTGTTCTCCGTGACGGAATCCTGCTGCCTTTTGCCGGACTCGGCCGCCAGATCCGTGATCAGGCTGCTGTGATATAAAGACACTGCCATGTATAAGACCGTAAGCAGTATGACTGTAAACAGAATCAGGCTGAATATCTTATTCTGTATGCCTCCGATGACCAGTTTCTTTGTACGCTTCATGGTATCTTCCTTTTCACTCCGGCATCCGTTTCTCAGATGCCGCTCCCTTTTCCAGTCCTGAAGGAAGGATGCAGGGAAAGCCCCCGCAGTTCAGACAACAGGTGTGCCGGATCGCGGGGGGGCTGAATGACTATGCTCTTTCTTTTGTTTCTCTGGTTCTCTTTTCTGCTATTCCTTATCCGGAACTACCTCATCCATCTCCTTGTACTTCTGTACATAAGCATCATACGCATCCAGTTCTTCTTTGGACATTCCGATCCTGGCAGCCGCTTCCTCTCTCTCTCGCTTCATGGCCGCAAGATCCTCATAATCGGTTTCCTGCTCTTTTTGCGCTGCGGACGCTGCGGCACGCTCTGCCTTTTTCGTCTTTGTCTCCGGCTTTGAACCCGCGGCACATCCGCCCAGAGCCACAACACCCGCCAGAAGCAGCACGATCATTCCTCTTATCATAGATTCCCGTTTCCTCATATCCTACCCTACCTCCGCCGGAAAGAATCCGCCCGGATACAGTTCTCCGTCCATCGCCAGTTTTACAGAGCGGACCGGCGTGCCGTTTTCACCGGAAAAATCGTATTCTGTCACGTTGTCGTACCCGCAGATCCATACCTTCTGCCCGGCTGTGTCTCCCGGTTCGATCTGAAGAACCGGTCCGGAATAATCGAGGGATCCTGTAACACAGCCCTTTTTCAGATCATACCGCTCCACCCGGCTGTCCCCGTCATCCGAATGCAGATCGGTATACCCGATATAGAGCAGATCACCGCAGACATTCAGATGGCAGGCGTCTTTGCCCGAAAGCTTCACTTCTTCCAGAGCGCCGGTGCTGATCTCATAAAACCAGAGGATCCCGTCACAGGTATAGATCAGGCGCCCTTCATAGGAAACCAGAAAAGACGGAAGATCCTGACACTCCAGCGTCAGCAGTTTCTCGATCTGATTCTGTTCAAAGTCCACCCGGAACAGGCAGTTCGCATAGTTCTCATCATAACCAAGCGAATACAGCATCCCATCCGAGACAGCGGCACTGTCCAGGATCACCTCTGTCGAAACAACCGATGTCTGTGTCCCGTCCTTCAGGGACATTCTGTCCGCATAGCATTCCCAGTTCAGGTTACTGACCGTATACAGACAGTCATCCGCCACGCAGAAAGACAGGATGTTCACCCTGCCGGGATCATATTCCTCCACCGTTCCGTCCGGAAGGCTTAAGGCCAGGATCAGCGAATCGTCATCTTTTTCAGAGCCTCCCCTGGCGTTCAGGAACAGTCTGTCCTGAACGCGGCAGGTATCCTGATAGCCATCCAGCGAAACGCCCTTGTAAGGATAGTCCTTCTTTTCGAAGGCTTTCAGCTCATCATCCAGGAATGTGATCCTCGTCCGATACTTCTCTTCTGCAGTCGAGATCAGTCCGATCGAGGCATCCGGAACAGCTCCGGCCTCCGCCCGCCGCCCGGCAGAGGCAAGGAAAGCTCCCGCCAGAAACAGGACGGTACAGACCCTGCCCGCCCCGGCAAAGGCGGACAGGGCCGGCCTGTTCTCCGGATCGCCGCACCGCTTAGCCAAAGAACCGATACCACTTGTCTACAAAGTGGTAGATGGTTTTCGTTTCTTTCGACGTGTAAAGCTCCATCGGATGAACCGCCGTTGACCAGGTGCCCGGTCTCCAGCCCACATCACTCAGATCTATGTTATAGAGATCCTTGAAGGCTGCCCATACCAGCTGGCTGCAATAGAACTTTTCCCTCGTGTTCTTATCAAAGTAATTGTAATTATACGGCTTCCCCTTCTGACGCATGCACCATTCCGCGGCTTTCTCATCCTGTTCTCTTGTTGTCCTTTTGACCGTCAGGCCATAGAATTCTCTCCGTTCGCTCTTCCAGTTGTTCTTTCCAACGATGACCCCCTGGCTCTGGGCCTCGACCACATGATCCTTGTCCCAGACGATCGCCGCATGGCCGGTAGGAAGGATACGGTAGACCCAGTCCTCCGTAACGAGGATCGTGCCGCGGCGTGTCGGATAGACTCCCTTTTCTACTCTTTTCGCCATTGCGGTCATACTTCCCGAAAATACCGCCAAAACAGCTGCCAGAAGAAACGCATAACGGATCTTTTTCACGTAAGAATGGTTTTTCATCGATCTGAACTCCTTTCTCAATCTATCACAGTGTTTCTGTTTCTCTTTCCCCGATTACTTGCTTTTGTTTTCGATCATGATATCCTGCAGTCTGGTAAAGCCCAGATCCCTGAGGCTGCTGTTTGCATCGCTGCGCATGATATCCTCCCACCGCCTGAAGCCGCTGTGCAGGATCCCGGCGCTGACCTTCTTCTGGGCGGCAGTCACACTCTTTCCGCCCTCTGTCCTGAACGCGAGATCTTCTGCCTTTTTGATACCGGAGATGTTCACGGTCGCAGTGGTGCGATACACCTGGGATGCTGACGGAACATTGACGCTGATCTTGACCTGCGTTTTCCCCTTCCGAAGCGCACTCTCATCCAGATCCATGGTCGCCGAGATCTGTTCCTTCCCCTGCTTTTCAACTAATTCAAAGCGAAGTGTTTTTGAATCCTTTGCCAGGATCTTTGCGATGCTGGAATAGCCATCGCCCGAGAAACCGTTGACCAAAGAATCGACCAGAGCGGGTTCTCCTTTCTTTGCCCCGACCTCTGCCGAAACCTCGCAAAGCATCAGCAGTCTCTTAAACCGGTCATACTTGTTCAGCTTCTTTACAGTGACCTTTTTCACCGCTGAAAAAGCACCTTTATTTTTCCCGTTCACTCCTCTGACTTTATACCGGAAGACACCTTCCGTCACTTCCTCAAAGTAGCAGGAGCCATCTTTGGCGCCGGTTTCCCCAACCTTTTTATAGCTTCCGCCGTTCTTTGAACGGTAGATCTCTGTTTTCCTGGTATTTTCACCATCTTTCCACGCCAGAAGCACGCCCAGTCCCCCGCTCACCTGCTCGGCGTACACGAGCTTCGGCTTTCCGGGCCTGGCATCAGCTGCCAGGACAAATGAGACAGACAACACGCTGATCAGCATACAGCATACAGCCAGTACAGCCCCCTTCAGCAAACGTTTTTTCATACCACATTCTCTCCTTCCTTTGTACATCTGTTACAGGCAGTTTTTCTCCCCATCATTCTGACCTGCATTCTTCTTTCACCCGCTTCAGCCATCGTCTTTCCTGACAGGATGGACGGGATCAAAAGCGAATCCTGCGGAACCTGCAAACCATCAGACTGTGTGGATGCCCATAACATCCGGTTCACCGGTTCCCTCCTTCCGGTGTCGCCTCTGAAAACCAGACACCCGGATAAAACTGCCGGTTCCGCATTCTTTGCAATGGCATGAGGATAAAAGATGTGATTTTCATAGCTGCTCTCCATTCGGTAATACATCACATCCCGTCAACACAGTATTATACAAGATAATGTAAATCAGGTCTACAAAAAGATGTAATGATTCAGCGCCCCCTGCGAAGAACACGAAGTATTCTGAGCAATTGGGGTTCTGAATAGAGTTACCAAAAAATATAACCCTGCATGCAGTCCGGTGCTATAATGGGGCAGACTGAAAGACCTTATTGATCCCTGAGCACAGCGCACTGCAGGAGGTACAGGCATGAAAAAAGCTTTCCGGTCCATAAAAGAAGAAGACCTGCTTTCCGGTCTTCGTAAACTGAAAAACGAATTACAGATGCTGAGAGAAGAGCTTGCCTCCGACCGCTCAGCCAATCCTCAGGCGGAAAAGAACATCCGCTTTCTTGTCAAAGAACTCTTCCCTGAATCCGGACGGAAGCCGGCGTCCGGACGGGATCCGGGGCTTATCCGCAGAGCCAGTGAGATCCCGTCGAAGGAAGCTCATTATGGAAGAAATGATCTCATGCCCATAAGCAGTCTTCCGCAGTCTCCGGAAATCGCCAGGGCCTGTCACTGGGACGGAAGCGTGGGAGCAGCCTGCCACCAGTTTTCCTCGCCGGACAAATCGAATATCAAGTTCGTCTCCCCGGATGGACACTCAGAAGTGATATTTGACAGCTCGGGACAGATCGTCACAGTCTCCGAAGACTATGGAACCTACAACTTTGCCGATTCGCGGCAGGATCCGGTCGGACACTTCTACAATGACGTCCTGCCCTGGCTTCTGTGGGGCAATGACGGGAAGGATTCCACACAGATGCGCCAGCGGCTGAGAGCACTGGTGATCGATGGAGGGATCGAGGCGGCTCAGTCCCGTGTGAAGAAAGAGCCGGGAGAGCCGTAAAACCGCCCGGAGCTGTCCGCGGCAGCCTGTTCCCGTCCGCGGAAAACAAAAACAGTCTGCCCCGCCCGAAGAGGCGGGGCACTTCTGTTCTGTCTTTCATCTGCTGTTCAGCTCATTTAACAGTTCTTCGACCATGCTGCTCACCATTTCATCCGGATCCTTCAAAAGCTCCAGTGTGCTTTCGCTGAATACCTGATCAACGGCCTCATCCCCACGCCGGAGCCGGAGATAGTATTCCGTGTCATATTCCTTCCTGTGACATCTGACATTGAGACCGACATTGTTTTCCCTGCAAAATGCAAACAGTTCCAAGAGATTCATACACGTTTCCTTTCTGCTCGTTGCAACACAAAAACATATCCTGCAAAACACATAAGCTGCAGCATGTACGGCTGTATGATCGCAGCCTGAAACGACGCTCAGGCGTTCATTCATTCCGAAACATCATCCGTGCGCATACAAACATGATCGCGATGTTCCAGAATGTAAACACAAGTAGATACACAAACAGGTTCGGGATCACGGAACGTCTCATCAATGCAAAGTCCCCGATCACCAGCAGGATCAGAGGAACCAGTGTTTTCGCGGAAAACGGCCTTTCCATCTCCTTCATGGAGATCACCAGCGCCGCCATCCATGCAGCCAGTCCTCCGATCCGAAGAAACAACAGGTTGATCCTGACCTCAAATGACACATAGATGCGCCAGTTCAGATAACAGTCAGACAGGTACGCAATAAAGCCGAACAGAAACAGGCCGGTAACGAGCAGGCTCCGCCTCTTACTATCATAGTAAAACCGGAAAAAACGGCCCGGAATAATGTCTCCAAGGTGCGCATTGACATAACCGCCCGCAAGCAGGATCGAGAAGATCCAGTAAAACCAGAATAAAAGAACAATCACGGTTGCCAGGCTTCCGTACAGACGTGTAAAGCTGTTGAAAACCCCGACATACATGCGGAAGCCCATGGAAAAAAGCACCCATCCCGTAGACGCGAGAAAAGCACCGGGAAACTGCCGGTAAAGCGCCCGCTTTCCCGACGGAAGGAATTTATAGACAAGGCAGAATAAAAAACATCCGGTCAGAAGCAGGATCTGGAATTCCAGGAAGGTCGCCGCACTGTTCTGGATGCTGATCTGAGGAAATACACTCCTCAGAAACTGGCGCAGCCGGCCGCTGAAAATCAGATAGATTGCGGCGCAGATGAATGCCATCAGCATCATTGTATACACGAAGGAAAGCATGGTCCGCACCGCGATCTGCCGTGACTCCTTCTCATCGTACATCATATTGAGGCCGGATGTGAGTGCCGCGACTCCCCGGGAAGCGGTCCACAGAAGGATCAGGGCTGAGAGCGAAAAGGCAAGTCCGGAATGATCGAAAGCCTCCTGGATAATCTCCTTCACCATACCGCCGCTGTCACGCGGCAGAATCTCCCGGAAAAAGCGGATCACATCATCCGCAGTGATTCCAAACAGCGGGACGATGGAGGAAAGCAGGATCAGCAGGGGGATCAGGGACATGAAGAAGAAGAACGCCGTGCTGGATGCATGCGCTCTCATATTCCTTTCCAGGATTCCCGATGCAATCTTTCTGATCCTTCTTCTCATGTATCTCAGATTACAGTGCTTCTCGAATCAGTGTTTCCTTCGTTACAGGGACAGGTGAATCTGATTCAGATCAGCCCAAGCTCCAGAAAAGCTTTCTCCAGGCCGTCTTCGCTGACCCCCGGGCAGACAAGGCCGCACTTCTCCTTCAGGTCCTCCTGCCCGTTTCCCATACAGACGGAGGTTCCGACAGCCTCGAGCATGGAAAGATCATTCATGCTGTCGCCAAAGCCGACGGTATCCTCCAGGGGAATTCCCAGATTGTCACAGATGATCCGTACTGCCATTCCCTTGCTGAAACTCCGGCTGATCAGTTCTCCATTCAGCCACTTTGCGCTCTGCTTCACTGCCTGCAGGCAGAATTCAAAGTCTTTCTCCAAAAGAAGCCTCGGCTCTCTCAGCTGCTCCTCCTCCTGATAGAAAAAAACGACCTTGTAAACCGGGCTTCCGTCATAATCTTCCATGGGCCGGACCCCCATTTTCTCCGACATCGCCCGGATCCAGCGCTCCATCTCGCTGTTGTCCGCGCGGTCCGGGAGGCAGACATGGAGTTTCCGGTCGCCGAATACCCTATCCTTCCCCTCCAGGATCCTGAAGATTCCATTCCTCTCCAGTACCTCCAGCAGGACCGTCAGCTGATCCGCCCTGACCGGACAGTCAAACAGCTCCCGTCCGCCCGCGGACACAATCCCGCCCGCGCTGGCAATCACCCCGTCAAATCCATACGCAAGGAGCGGCCTGGTCATCTCCATGCTTCTGCCTGTGCACAGAAAAACCTGATGTCCCTTTTCTCTCGCCCGCAGCACCGCCCTCCGGGCGCTCTTTGGGGGTTCATTTTCCCCGGGCAGTGTAAGTGTTCCGTCGATATCCAGAAATATCGCTTTTCGATCCGCCATCGAACTGTTGCCCCTCTTTCCAGATCCAGTGTCCGCCGCCAGCCGGAACAGTGTAGCGCTTCCGGGGAAGCACTGACAGAATCGCCATACAGGCTGACGTCCGTGCGGCCAGATATAAACAACAGAAAAACATACATTTATAGATGAGAAAAAGTTACACGAGTGCAGCGGGCAGCTTCTTCAGACTCTGTATGTCCATATAATCTCTTGGGCCTATGGCCGCTTCCGAGAGCTGTACCTTCAACCCCAGCTTTTCCATCTCTGCCGCCAGAGCGCCGATATAGTCCTCCTGCTCGTACTTTGCCTGAACCCGGATCTTCAGTCTTCCGCCATATGCCATAACAAGGGCAAAGATCCTGTCTGTCGGCGTGTAAGCGGTGGAGACAATGTCTGTAATGTAGTTCCGGTAAGGATCCGGAAAAGTAAGCTTTCCGATATAGGTCAGGCCCAGTGTCACCGGCCTGGAGCCTGTGGAGGAGCTTCCCCTGATCGATCGGCTGATCTCTTCGATCGGCCGCCCGCTCTTTTCATAGGCTTCTATGGTCCGGATCTTCGCCGCCATGACACGTTCAAAATTACCGGGGGTCAGCTGCCTGTCCAGCATCTCTCTCAGGGCTTTTCCCTGCCCGGTTCCGGGCAATGACAGGTATTCCCTCGGATATTCCAGGACGGCGCTGTCGGAAAAGTTGACCGTAGTGCCGCTGTGAAACAGATTCCTGAGATTCACCGGAACCTTAACCACGACCGGCGTGTCTCCGATTCCGTACACATCATTGGCCGCCCAGGAAAACACCATGGTCAGGAGGGGGACAAAGCTTGTGCCGTATTCATGGGTCTTCGCGAGAAAGTCCTGCTCCGGAACGATCAGATCAAAGAAACGCTCCCGGGGTTCCCCTCTGGCCGGAATCGCCAGAGCTCCTCTGGAATGATAGCTCCAGGGAATCACTGCGTTCTCATCCGCATACTTGCTGTAGGGATCCTCCCGCTCACACAGATCCAGAGAATCGTAGGGTAAGCTGTCCGCCCTGGCAAGAGGATCGGAAACCCTGCGGCCTGCGCCTGCCTCCTCCATCAGATTCTTCATCAGGGTGTGGAGTATGCTCCAATACCCCGCAAAGTCCGTAAGTCCATGATACTGGCTGAAGGTCAGCGTATGCTCATCCCCGCTTATCACAAACAGGTAACCATTTACTTCATCGGAACCATAATTGTGACCGGCGTCTCCGGACTCATTCCAGAACACAGGAACGGGAAGCGGATTCTCCTCGTAAAAGATTTTTCCATCACAGATCACCGGCCGGACTCTGTAGTCCGGAAAAAGCGCAAAGGTCTTTCTGACCGCATTTTCGAGCATCTCCCGCGTCAGGGGGAACGAGAGCCCGTAGCGCAGCCGCATGCTGTAGGTTTCCTCTCCGGAACCGTTGTAATAGAACATCTTGTCGGAATATCCGCATCTTCTCATCTCCTGTAACCTCCCTCCATCATCATCCCGTTCACCTTCTGGTGAACGTCATTCCGGAGATTGACCATGTCGACCTTCCCATTCGGAAGATGCGGGAAATCCTCATATACAAAGAAATAAGAAGGGACCTTGAATCTGGCAAGCCTTGACTGCACAAAGCTTCGCAGGTCATCCTCATGATAAGGCATGTCCTTCCTGAGCTTCAGGCATGCAGCGACCTCCTCCCCGTAGAAATCACTTGGCGCACCGACAACCATGCAGTCCTCGACTGCCGGAAATTCCGTGATCAGACCCGCGATCTCCGAGGGAATGATATTCTCTCCGCCACGGATGATGACATCCTTGAACCTCCCCGTCAGATGCAGATATCCATCATCATCCAGATATCCCATGTCCCCGGTCTTGAGCCAGCCCTCCGGATCAAAAGACTGATCCTTCAGATCCATCTTGTAATAATAGAGCATCAGGTTAAAACCGCGAAGCACCACCTCACCGCTCTCTCCGACAGGGCAGTCTTTCTGCGACTCCCGGTCACAGATGCGCACTTCCACATTTTTCACCGCTTTCCCCACCGTCTTCGTGAGATGATAAAAGCTGTCATGCGGCCTTGTGATGGTGGCGGGCGCAAGCTCGCTGAGTCCGTAGGCGGTGAAGAAATCGTTGTTCGGCATCTTCTCCTGGAACAGCCGGATCTGGGCTTCCGTCGCGGAGGCTCCGGCGATCACAGTGCACCGCAGGCTCTTCACCTTCTCCGGAACGAAGGCCTTATTATTGACCATGGCCAGAAGCAGCGTGGGAACCGCGTGCAGGATCGTACAATGATTCTGTTCCACGCATTCCATGATCGTACCGGAGTGCGCGTCCTTTGGCAGGATCACCCGGGCATTGTTCACGGCGTTTGTCAGCAGTCCGACGACCAGCCCGAAAATATGAAAGAGGGGCAGAATCAGGCAGATGCTGTCCTGATCGGTGGTTAAGAGGCTTTCCGCGTTCATATAATAAGCGGCATTGAGAAGATTGAAGGCTGACAGAAGCACCCCCTTGGGCCGGCCCGTGGATCCGGAGCTGAAGATCATGACCGCCGGATCATCCGCCATTACCGTCTGTTTGAACAGTCCCTGCAGATTCTCATATTCAGGAAGCCTGTCCATAAACTGCCTGCTGCTTCGAATGTCATAGAGCTTCCTGATCCTGGAGGCCTGGCCCTGAAGCACGGACAGAGCAGCATCATCAAAGACCTGGCCTTCTCCATAGCAAAGAAATTCAATATCTCCCAGCTGGGAATGCTGAACGATCTCTTCTGCCATCAGGCCGGGGTTCAGGAGCACCGCGATCCCGCCGAGCTTCTGGATCGCAAAAAAAGTAAAGATCCAGTTGATGGAATTGGCCCCGTAGATTGCCACATGGCTCCCCTTCCCGACTCCCAGGCCGCTGAGGTCCGATGCGATGATCTGCGCACATTTTTCAATCTCGGACCATGTGAAGGACGCGTTCATGCACTCAATCTCAACCGTATCCGGAAATGCTTCTGCTTTCTTCCCCAGAAGATCCTTGAAAGAAAGGTCGCTGTAGGTACTCATCTCCTTCTCCGCTTTTGAGACTGATATGATGCTGTCCAGTCCCGCGGCATGGAAGATTGCCATACAGATCTCATTGAGGTTAATCACCCTGAACCGGCAGATGTCAAGGCACTTCTGGGCAAGAAAAAGAACCTCGCGCAGTCCGGAGGATGTCAGATACTCCATATCCCTTCCGTCCAGCAGAATCGTCTCATACGATGCCGGATCCAGCTCAGCCACCTCCTGGTGGAGCAAAGTTCTGGTGGTCGTTTCCAGTCTTCCGATGATCACCAGCCGCATCACTTTTCCATTGTTCTCAAGCCTTTTTTTAATTTCCATATGATTTCTTTCCCATTATGTAACTGCTCAGCACCCCATGAATTCTCACAGAATCAGCACGGGGAGTTTCCTCACCGGACGATTTTTGAGGGAACCTCCTTTGTTTTAAGATAATCAGAAAGATCAAACGAATCGATGCTCTTCTCCCCCAGATCCTCCAGCACTGTCTCCGGAACCAGCTCCTGCAGCATCCGGGCAAACTCGCTGATCATCCCGTTCCCCTCAAAGTTCTGCATATATGAGACAGTGATCACTCCGCCATGCTCCACGATATCAAAGTTCGACTGATTTTCATAGGCCGGATAGCTGAAAACCAGCTTTTGAACATGCTCCTCCGCCACCGGAGTAAAAGAAACATGCCCCGCATAGGCAAGCTGGTATGTCAGGGGGAAACGCCGCTCCCGGTTATTATTCTCCTGCGCCTTTCCGGTGAGCTCCAGAAGGCCGGAAAGAGAGACGGAAGACAGGGCATTTTCCACCATGTCGGAAAGAGACGCAACGTCCCGCATCTCCTCCACCAGGTTTTCCTCCTGGATCTCAAGCATCAGTCTCGCCCTGAGGAGGGAAGGACGGAGGTCAGGTTTCATCTTCCGCAGCCTGGGATGATAGGGAATCCACGCGCCCAGGGAAGCGTTGTTTTCCGCCCGCTCGCCAAAGAACCTTCTCGCATCCACAGCTGTGTTGGCAACCACCACGCGATCCCCGGTCTCATAGACTCTGCAGAAGGCTTCCGAGATCAGAGCGCTGAACAGGACTGCCGGTGATGATTCCGTGCGTTTCACCTCCTTCATCAGGCCGGATAAAGGCAGCGTCAGAAGAAAGGCTCTGCATCGGTTTTCCTCCACGGGAAACCGTTCCTCGGGCGGTGTGAAAACCGGGTATTTTCCGGTCTTATACTTTCCAAAAGGCCTGCTTTCATCGATGTGCTTCTCCACAAAGGGTACCAGTCCTCCATCAAGAGCCGGATCTGCATCCTCCCCGTAGTAGAATGCCAGTGCGGTCCTGACAAAATCGATCCATCCCCTCGCATCAGCCAGAGCATGGTGAACCCGGAAGGAGATCCGTCTGTCTTCCATGCACACCAGGAACAGGAACCCCCTGCTTTCCTCCCTGCCCAGAGAAACGGTCCGGTTCACTCCCTCCAGGATATCCGGCTCTCCCTCCCGGATCCGGTAATAGAAACGATGATCGGATACCGCCGGGACAGAACGAAAATGAGGCTTTGCGGCCAGAGCCTTCCTGACCGCTGCCGTAAGCCGGTTCCTGTCCACCGCCTCATCAAGGCTAACGTCGATCCCGATGACCAGTCCTTTCTTCCCTCCGCAGGAATAAAGAAAACTCTTTTCAAGTGCCGGAATTGCAATCAGATCTCTGCTCACAGTCTGTCTCCTGTCTCTCATCTGCAGCAGCTCTTTCCTTCAGCCGGCTGCCCCGGCCGCCGCCGGGCTGTAGAACTGGCTGTAATAAAGCTCGCTGTAGAAGCCCTTCTTTTTCAGCAGCTCCTCATGGTTTCCGCTCTCGAGGATATCGCCGTCCTTCAGAACCAGAATCGTATCCGCGTTTTTAATCGTAGAAAGCCGGTGTGCGATCACAAAGCTGGTCCTGCCCTCCATCAGCCGGTCCATGGCCTGCTGGATCTTCTGTTCCGTACGCGTATCGATGGAGCTCGTCGCTTCGTCCAGAATCACCATCGGCCGGTCCGCGATCATCGCACGGGCGATGCAGATCTGCTGCTTTTGACCCTGAGACAGAACCATGCTGCTGTCCAGCTTCGTCTCATACCCTTCGGGGAGCGTGTTGAGATAGTAGTCAAGCCCGACTGCCCGAACCGCTTTTTCCACCTTCTCCTTCCCGGCATCCTTTGTGCCGAAGGTAAGATTCTCCCAGATGGTTCCGTCGAAAACCCACGGATCCTGAAGCACCATGCTGAACTTTTCCCTGAGCGCTTCCCGCGTCAGCAAGGAGATATCGACACCGTCCACACAGATCCTGCCCCCGTTTATCTCATAAAAGCGCATCAGGAGATTAATCAGCGTAGTCTTTCCTGCTCCGGTAGGCCCTACAATGGCAATCTTCTGGCCGCTCCTGACATTCTCTGAGAAATCCCTGATGATAAGCCTGGAAGGATCATATCCGAACCGGACATGGTCGAAGACCACTTCTCCGGTGCTCTCTGTCTCCACCTTCTCCTTTCCGCTCTCATCCAGAAGCTCCTCCTCATCCAGAAGACGGAAGATCCTCTTCAGGGCTGCGCCCATGTTCGAGATTCCCTGGATGGAGGAAGCCATCCGGTTGATGGGGGTTGCAAGGATGCTGTTGAAAGAGACAAATGCGACCAGCTGGCCGAAGGTACACGAGCCTGACATGGTCATAATCGC